>NZ_RZRY01000315.1:0-7161 GCF_003998035.1 Mesorhizobium sp. M2A.F.Ca.ET.039.01.1.1
GAAACAGCGCTGCTCAAGGAGAGACGCATGAAGATCAGCGCCCGCAATATCCTGAAGGGTAAGGTCACCGAGATCGTCAAGGAGCGACCACCTCGCATGTCAGGATCGACATCGGCGGCGGCGTAATCGTCACCGCATCGATCACCAATGAGGCGGCCGCCGACCTTGCGCTCGAGAAGGGCAAGCAGGCCTATGCGGTGATCAAGGCCTCGGATGTCATGGTCGGCATCGACTGAGCGAGTTAAACCGCGATCGGCGCCTTGATATTCGCGTCCGCGAAATAATTCTCGAGGCGGAAATCCTCGAAACGGAAGGCGAACAGGTCCTTCACCTCCGGATTGATCCACATCGTCGGCAGAGCCTTCGGCGTGCGCCGCATCTGCTCGCGCGCCTGCTCGAAATGGTTCGAATAAAGATGCGCGTCGCCCAGCGTGTGGACGAAGTCGCCCGGCTTCAGCCCGGTCACCTGCGCCACCATCATGGTGAGCAGGGCATAGGAAGCGATGTTGAACGGCACGCCGAGGAAGATGTCGGCCGAGCGCTGGTAAAGCTGGCAGGAGAGCCTGCCTTCCGAAACATAGAACTGGAACAGGCAGTGGCAGGGCGGCAGCGCCATCGCCTCGACTTCGGCCGGATTCCAGGCCGAGACGATCAGCCGGCGCGAGTTGGGATTCCGGCGTATCTCCTTCAAAAGGCCCGCGATCTGGTCGATCTCCCCGCCATGTCCGTCCGGCCATGAGCGCCACTGCTTGCCATAGACCGGGCCGAGATCGCCATTCTCGTCGGCCCATTCGTCCCAGATTGTGACACCGTTGTCGTTGAGATATTTGATGTTGGTGTCGCCGGCCAGGAACCACAGAAGCTCGTGGATGATCGACTTCAGATGCAGCTTCTTGGTGGTCGTGACGGGAAAGCCGCGCGAAAGGTCGAAGCGCATCTGGTAGCCGAACACCGAGCGCGTACCGGTTCCGGTACGGTCGCCACGGTCGCTGCCGTTCTCCAGCACATGCTTCAACAGGTCGAGATATTGGCGCATCGGCTCCGCCTCGATTCGGGTTACAGCCAATCATACCCGACCGACAGCCGGTCGAACACCGCAAAGCGGCTGCGGATGCGGGTCGCACCCAAAAGCCCACGGTGCCGGCACGGTTTCGTGCCGGCTGCCGTGTGGCCAGGACTCAGAGAGAGCCGAGTTTGCCGAGATCCTTGGCAACCAGGTAGTAGAAGGTCACGCGGCTCTTGGTGTTGTCCGCCTGCATGGCCTTGCAGGTCTTCTCGATCGAGGCATTCGCCTTTGCGGCATCGGCGATGCCGAGCTTCTTGCCGATCCAATTCTCGCGAACACGATCGAGTTCCTTCGGGTCGGTGCAGGACACCAGCGAGGAATCGCGGTTCCTGAGCGCAATACCCAAATGCTTAACGATCTTATCGACCGCGTCGGCGCTGGCGCCGGCATCGTATTTCTTCACATCCGCAAGATAGTCGGCCATCGAACTTCCCCTCGTCGGCGCCACGAATCCGGTCGATGAGGGTTGTGGCGCGTCGCGCAACCTTTGCGCTAGGTCAGAGACTCCTCACCGGGAGCGAGATTTGATTGAGTGGGCGCGCAAGTCAACCCTTGGCTGCACAGTTTGGCATAACCGGATAGGCGCCGGTTTGGCCTTTATTTTTTCCTCATCGGTCCCTATATTCGCTTCGTCGGCCTGACCGACTATGGCGATAAACAGGCGATGAAATAAGCCGTTCGGACCCGGGGGCGGTACCCGGCGCCTCCACCAAAAACCGCTCTGGCTGACGGAGCGGCTTTTGCTGGGGGCGAAATAGGATCGACGAAGGTGTAAAGATCGTACTTTTGCCCGGCATTGTACCACCGTCATCGGGCTAAACTTATAGTTGCCAACGACAACTATGCGGAAGCTCGTCTCGCTGCTTAATGCGGCGCGAACGCTTCAAATCAAGCCCTAGCGGTTCGCACTTCTAGGCGGGGTTCGGAGGTACCTGGCAACAGAAACCTCCACCTTCCCCCTTTTTGCTTCTTCCGAATAATCGAACGGCCAAGGCTCGTCCGGCGCTTTGATGCGCGGCACGGCCTTGCCACTCATCCTCCATGGACAGCCGATGCAAAACGATTGCGACCGATTCTTCGTGCTGACCGGCGGTCCGGGTTCCGGCAAGACCACCTTGATCGTAGCGTTGCAGGCCAAGGGTTTCGCGACGGCCCCCGAAGCCGGGCGCGGGATCATCCGCGACCAGATGGCCATCGGCGGCTCTGCCCTTCCCTGGCAGGACCGCGGGCTCTTTGCCGAGCTGATGCTGTCGTGGGAACTGCGCTCCTGGCACGCCGCGCACGGCGAGACCGGTCCGGTCTTCTTCGACCGCGGCGTGGCCGATACGATCGGCTATCTCAGGCTCTGCGGCCTGCCGGTGCCGGATCATGTCGCCAGCGCTGCGGAAAAATTCCGCTACGCGCGCCGCGTCTTCGTGACGCCGCCCTGGCCGGAGATTTTCACCCAGGACGAGGAGCGCAAGCAGACGCTGGGCGAGGCCGAGCGCACATTCCGCTCAGTGACCGGCGTCTATGCGGAGCTCGGTTATGAACTGGTGCCTTTACCTCTTGCCTCGGTTGAAGAACGGGTGCGCTTCGTCATCGATCAAGCGGATTTGCGGCAGATATGAAAAAGGCCGGACGAGCCGGCCTTTTTGGGGCTTTTCGAGGCGCCTTACTCTGCCGGCGCCTCGACCGCTTCACGCGCGCGGCCGAGCGTCAGCTTGGCCAGCGTGAACGAGATCACGGCGCAGAGCGTGATGCCCGCCACCATCGGCAGCGGCGTGCCGTCGAAGAAGATGCCGGCGACGCCCATGGCCAGCGCGCCGATGGCGAAATGCAACGTACCCATCAGCGCCGAGGCCGTGCCGGCGATCTCGCCATGCTCCTCCATCGCCAGCACCGAGCTGGTCGGGATGACGAGGCCGAGGAAGCCGTAGCCGACGAACAACAGCGCCGCCATCACGTCGAGCCGGTCGACGCCCGAAGCCATGATCGCGAACAGCGCCACCATGACAGTGGCATAGCCGGTGACCGCAACCCAGACGACGCGCTTCAACCCGAAGCGGTCTGCCAAGAGACCCGTCAGCTGCGACATGCCGATGAAGGCAACCGCATTGATCGAGAAGAACACGCTGTAGACCGACGGCGACAGGCCGTAATGGTCGATCAGGATGAAGGACGAGCTCGACAGATAGACGAAGAAGCTCGCAATGCCGAAGCCGGCGATCGCCACCAGGCCCAGGAAATTGCGGTCGCCCATCAGGTAGCGGTAGCCGGCGAGCGCCGTGCCGAAGGACGAGCCGGCCCGCTCTTCAACCGCCCGCGTCTCCTTGAGCGAGGTGGCAATCAGGATGGTGGCCAAGGCAGCCGCGCCCGTGACGGTCCAGAACACGGCACGCCAACCAAAACTCTCGATGATCTGGCTGCCGGTCAGCGGCGCCAGGATCGGCGACACCGAGAAGACCAGCATCAGAAGCGACATCAGCTTGGCGGCCTCATTGCCTGTGTGCAGGTCGCGCACGATGGCGCGCGGCACCGCCATGCCGGCGCTGGCGCCGAGGCCCTGCAGGAAGCGGAAGGCGATCAGCCACTCGATATTCGGCGCCATGGCCGAGCCGACGCCGCCGACCATGAACAGCGCGAGGCCGGCATAAAGCGGCGCCTTGCGGCCGACCATGTCGGAGATCGGCCCGACGACGATCTGCCCGAAACCCATCGACAGGAAGAAGATCAGAAGGCTCATCTGCACGGCGGCGGTGCCGGCATGCAGGTCCTGGCCGATCGAAGGCAGCGCGGGGAGATACATATCGATCGCGAACGGGCCGATCGCGGACAACAAGCCGAGCACGACCGCGATGCGGAGGAATTTGGGACTCATGATAAAGGCTCTTTTCGGATCTGGTTGCCGCCGCTCAATACCGGCGTCTGAACCCAGGACGTTCCATCCCGCGGGGAATCCTACAATGAGAGTGAATTCATTCGCCTTATCAGGCGAACATATTCGTCTCTTCAGCGGGATTTCCCTTCGTTGTGTCCACAAATTTAGACAGGCTTGTCCAATTCGTCAATCACCGCTATATGGATTTCCATGAGGCACGGCGTTTCTCCTGACACTTTCCCGCCACGCAGCCATGAGGCCAAGCGCGTGTCGGTGGTGGATGCAGCCGCTTCCGTCTTCTGCCGCGAAGGCTATGCCGGCGCCAATATCGACCTGATCGCGGCCGAGGCCGGCGTATCGCGGCAGACCGTCTACAACCATCATGGCGACAAGGAAAACCTCTTTGTCGCCGTCGTGCGCGATCTGACAGAGCGCTGCAATGCCGGCATCTTCAGCACCATCGCCAGCTTCCCCGACCAGCCCACCGACCTCGAGGCCGACCTGATCGCCTTCGCGGTGCGCATGAACCGCAATTGCATCTGCAACCGCGATGGCCGTTTCCTGCGCAAGCTGATCCAGGCCGAAGGCGAGCGTTATCCGGAACTGTTTGCGGAATGGCGCGAGCAGGGCCCGGGCCGCACATGGTCGGCGCTCGCCGCCCGTTTCGCCCGGCTTGCCTTTGCCGGGCATCTCTCGATCGGCGATCCGGACGTCGCGGCGCGCCAGTTCCTTGCCCTCGTCAACGCCGAGCTTCAGATCACGTTCATGCTAGGCGGCGTGCCAACCGAGGAAGAGGTGCTGCGCTCCGCCACCAACGGCGTGCAGACCTTCCTCAGCGCCTTCGTCAGAAAGAAGTCGCCAGCCGGCAAACAGGCCACACTCGTTCACGCCTGAGCGATCAAATCGCTGGCGCCCCTCTTGGCCTCACCGCTTTGCGCCTATATGCGGTTTACGCCGCGCTCAAGCTTGATTACAGCTATGCGGACGATTCAACGGAACCCGACCATCACATGGCCGACGACCACATCCGCTACGACATTCTGGCCCAGGAGGCACTGCGCGGCGTCATGCGCAAGGTCCTGGCCGAGGTCGCGCGCACCGGCCTTCCGGGCAATCATCATTTCTTCATCACCTTCCTGACCGGCGCGCCGGGGGTGCGCATCTCGTCGCGGTTGCGCGAGCGCTATCCGGAGCAGATGACCATCGTCATCCAGTTCCAGTATTGGGACCTCAAGGTGACGGATGCCGGCTTCGAGGTCGGACTTTCCTTCTCCGACGTTCCAGAAAAGCTCGAGATCCCCTTCTCCGCGGTTCGCGGCTTCTACGATCCGTCGGTCAATTTCGAGCTCGAATTCGACGTCAAGACGGAGAGCGTGGAAGACGAGGCCGCCGCTCCGGCGCCTGAACCGATCGCCGTCGTTCCCGAGAAGAAGCCGGAAACCAAGAAGAAGGCCGCCGAGAGCGAAAAGAAGCCGGCGGTCGCCGAGACCGGCGGCAAAGGCGCCGACGTCGTCTCGCTCGACGCCTTCCGCAAGAAGTAGTCCGGCGCCATGGGCGAGGTCATCAATCTCCGCCAGGCCCGCAAGCAGAAAGCGCGCAGCGAGAAAGAACGCCAGGCGAGCGAGAACCGGGCGTTGCACGGCCGCTCGAAGGCGGAGCGCGAGCGCGACCGGCTGACATCGGAGAAGGCCGAGACATTCATGGCCGGCCATCGCCGGGAAAAGCCCGACGACCCCGGCAAGCGCTGAGTCAAAGCAATGGCCGCGGTCGAAAAACGTTCGGTAACGATCCGTGGTCACCGCACCAGCTTTTCCCTGGAGCAACCCTTCTACGACGACCTCGTCGCCATCGCCGCGCAGCGTTCGCTGTCGCTCGCGGCCCTGGTCGCCGAGATCGATGAGACGCGCACCCGCGACGCGAACCTGTCGTCCGCGCTGAGGCTCTATGTGCTGGCCTGGGCGAAACGCGGCGGCGCTGGATCCTGAGGGTTGCTTTTAAACCGGATCGCCGGGGATTGCTTGAGGCCGCCCAACAACGATCGCGATGGGCGTTTCGGCCGATCTCCAACGCTTGCCCCCTGCCAACGTTAAAGCATGTCTCCCGAAAGTGGGACCCGGTTTCGGGATAAAGACATGCGCAAAATCAAAAACCTAAAGCGCATGGAGCGAATCTGAAAGATTGCGACGCGCTTTGCAGAGCCGACCGGTCAAATCCCTGTGCTGGGGACCAGCTCCGCCGCGCGAAAGCTCAACCGCCGTCGAGCGACTTCAGCAGATTGTCGATCGTGAACGGATTGGCCTTCGGCTTGGCCGGCGGCGGACTCGAACCGTCATTGACGCCGGGGAGTGACTGGTCCGCCTTTGGCGCCTGCTGAGCCGCCTTGCGTGCTGCTTCCAGCTTCGCCTGCTCCGCCTTCTTGCGATCGGCCTCGGCCTGCGCCTTGGCCGCCTCGTCCGCAGCCCGCTGCTCGGCCTCGGCCTTCGCCTGTTGATCAGCCTTCGCCTTGGCGTCCGCTTCGGCCTGCGCCTTGGCGTCGGCTTCCGCCTTCGCCTTCGCCTCTTCGTCGGCCTTGGCTTTTGCCTCGGCTTCCGCCTGTGCCTGCGCTTCTGCTTCGGCTTTCGCCCTGGCCTCCGCCTCGGCTTTCTGCCGCGCTTCTTCCTCTTGCCGGCGCAACTCCTCGGCCGCCTTGTCGCGCTCCGTCTGCAGCGCCGCGAAATAGCGCGCCTCGCGTCGCAGCCGCTGCTTCTCGAGCAGCGCCGCTTGCATCGCCTCGACCCGCTGCTGCTCCTTCTCCAGCGCGCGCTGCGTCAGGAATTGCGCCAGCGGACCGCTGTCGAATTGGGGCGCAGCGCCCCCGACCGGGCCGGCCAGGCTGAAATTGACGGCAGGCTCCGAGCCGACCAGCGCCTCGTCGCCGGGACGATAGGTCAATGTCCCCTTTGCGGTGACGGTGCTGGTGTTGAGATCGGCGGTCACATCGGCGGACAAGCTCGCGCCGGGACTGTCGAGGCTGATCGGCGGCGCCCGCAGCGTCCCGTTGGCGACGGTGAAGGCCACGTCCGTGTCGCCGGCGGCGAAGCTGCCCTCCCCGGCGATCTGCGGCGCGAACTCAGCCGTCTTGGCCGTGTCGATGTCGCGCCCGATCGCATCGGCCTTGGCGATGATGGCGGCAAAGCCGTCCGGATTGATGCCGCCCACCTTCAAGCCCTTCAGGGCTGCGGTGCCGGATCCGGAC
>NZ_RZRY01000316.1:0-7158 GCF_003998035.1 Mesorhizobium sp. M2A.F.Ca.ET.039.01.1.1
GGTGAGGGGGTCACCCTGCGACAATCGCGCTCTTCGCCGGACGGCCCGCCAGATAGACCTCGCGCACAACCCGATCGTCGCCCAGCGTCTGCAAGAGGAACAGCTCCTCCGCCAGCGTCTCGACCGTCTCCATCCTGAGCCGCATGCCCGGCGTGGCATGGGCATCGAGCACGACGATGTCGGCATCGGTGCCCTCCTCCAGCGTGCCGACCTTGTCGGCCACCGACAGCGCCTCGGCATTGCCGCGCGTCAATTGCCAGAAGGACTGGAACGGGTTCAGCTTCTCGCCGTTCAGCGCGATCACCTTGTAGCCCTCGTCCATGGTGCGCAGCATCGAATAATTGGTGCCGCCACCGACATCGGTCGCGGCCGCAATCCGAAGCGGCTTCTCGCGCAGACGATAGCGCTGGTAGTCGAACAGGCCGGATCCGAGGAAAAGATTGGAGGTGGGGCAGAACACCGCGACCGAGCCCGATTGCGACAGCGCATCCGCCTCGCGCTCCGACAAATGGATGCAGTGGCCGAACAGGCTCTTTTTGCCGAGCAGGCCGTAATGCTCATAGACGTCGGTGTAGTCGCGCGACCAGGGGTAGAGCTCCTGGGTGAAGGCGATCTCGGCGTGGTTCTCCGACAGATGCGTCTGCATGTGCAGGCCGGGATGCTCGCGGCAGAGCGCGCCGGCCATCTCCATCTGCTCGGGCGTAGACGTAATGGCGAAGCGCGGCGTGATGGCATAGAGCTGACGGCCCTTGCCGTGCCATTCGGCAATCAGCGCCTTGCTGTCGTCGTAACCGGTTTGCGGCGTGTCGAGCACGCCGTCCGGGGCGTTGCGGTCCATCATCACCTTGCCGGCGATGTTGAGCATGTTGCGCTCATGCGACTCGGCGAAGAAGGCTTCCGCCGATGATTTGTGCACCGAGCAATAGGCGGCGACCGTCGTCGTGCCTTGCCGCAGCATCTCGTCGAGGAACAGCCGCGCGATGCGGCGGCCATGCTGGGCGTTCTGGAATTTCGACTCCTCTGGAAAGGTGTATTTGTTCAGCCAGTCGAGCAGCTCGGCGCCGTAGGAGGCGATGATCTGCATCTGCGGCACATGGACATGCGCGTCGAGGAAGCCCGGCAGGATCAGATGCGGACGATGGTCGATCGTCTCGACGCCGGCGCCCGCCTTCTTCGAGACATCCGCATAGGCGCCGGCGGCGACGATCCTGCCATTGTCAATCAGCAGGGCGCCATCCTCCTCGTAGCGCCAGGCGGAATGGTCGTCGATCGTTTCGGGCCAGCGCATGAAGGAGAGCGTACGGCCGCGCAGAATTTTCGCTGTCATGCCTATTTTCCGGCGCCTTCGAACCAGGCGACCAGAAGGGCCCGTTCCTGGTCGGTGATCTGGGTGACGTTGGCGGGCGGCATGGCATGCGCCCGGCCGGCCTGGATGTAGATCTCGCGCGCATGCTCGGCGATGCGCTCGTCGGTGTCGAGCAGCACGCCCTTCGGCGCATGGTAGATGCCTTCATAGACCGGCTCTTCCGTATGGCACATGGAGCAGCGGCCGAGCACGGTGTCGCGCACGGCCGGGAAATGCGCCGAGGCGATATAGACCTGAGCGGCGGCGGAGGCGGCCGAGGTCTTCGGCTCGCCGGTCAGCACCTTCGGGACGGTCGACAGCCAGATGATGATCATGAACAGCACGGCGGCGCCCAGCCAGGTCCAGGTCGGGTTGCCTTTGCGCGCATGGACCGTGTTGAAATAGTGCCGGATCAGCACGCCGATGATGAAGACCAGCGAGGCGATGACCCAGTTGAACTGCGTGCCGAAGGCCAGCGGGTAGTGGTTCGACAGCATCAGGAACAGGACCGGCAAGGTCAGGTAGTTGTTGTGCAGCGAGCGCTGCTTGGCGATCTTGCCGTATCTCGGGTCAGGCTTGCGGCCGGCGATGAGGTCGGCGACGACGATCTTCTGGTTGGGGATGATGACCATGAAGACATTGGCCGACATGATCGTGGCGGTGATGGCGCCGAGATGCAGGAAGGCGGCGCGGCCGGTGAAGAGATGGGTGAGCCCCCAGGCGATGAACACCAGCACGCAATAGAGCACCAGCATCAGCCCAGTGTCGCTTTTGCCGAGCGGCGAGCGGCACAGAAGATCGTATACGATCCAGCCGACGCCGATGGTGGCCAGCGACAAGAGGATGCCGACCGGCGCCGAGATGTTGAGCACGTTGGGATCGATCAGGAAGAGATCGGCGCCGGCATAGTAGACCACGCAGAGCATGGCGAAGCCCGACAGCCAGGTGGCGTAGGACTCCCATTTGAACCAGGTGAGGTGTTCCGGCATCTCGGCCGGCGCCACCAGGTATTTCTGGATGTGGTAGAAGCCGCCGCCATGCACCTGCCATTCCTCGCCGAAGGCGCCGGCAGGCAGGCCGGGACGCTGGCGCAGGCCGAGATCGAGGGCGACGAAATAGAAGGAGGAGCCGATCCAGGCGATGCCGGTGATTACATGCAGCCAGCGGACGGCGAAGCTTAGCCAGTCCCAGAAAATCGCGAAATCCATCATTGAAATCGTCCCTGCCGATGAGAGCGACTTTACGGTGTGCAGCGCAAACGAAAAGAGGCGAGGTGCGCGATGACTTTCAAAAAAAAATGGAAAATACTAGGCTTGCCCCTCATAGCCGTTTGAGAGCCACGCATGGCCTATCTCGACAACATCGCCGTCTTCGTCCGCGTCGTCGAGCTCGGCAATCTGTCGGCGGCGGGGCGTGACATGCGCATTTCTCCGGCCGTCGCCTCCAACCGCATCAAGGAACTGGAAAAGCATCTGGGGGTGCGGCTGTTCAACCGCACGACCCGTCAATTGATGCCGACCGAGCACGGCACAGTGTTCTACACCGGCGCCAAGCAGGTGCTGGATGCCATCACCGAGGCGGAAGCCGCGGTCGCATCGCTGTCCGGCCAGCCGCGCGGGACCATCAGGGTGACGGCGCCGCTCGGCCTCGGACGGCGGCTGATCGCCTCGGGCATCCCGGATTTCCACGACAAATATCCAGATATCGAGGTGCGGCTCAGGCTCTCCGACCACAATGTCGACATCATGAAGGAAGGCATCGACGTCGCCTTCCGCCTCGGCATCATCGAGGATTCGAGCCTCAGGATGCGCGGCATCATGGAATGCGAGCGCGTGCTGGTGGCGGCGCCGAAATATCTGGAAGCGCGCGGCGAGCCCGCCGAACCCCAGGAACTGATCGGCAGGAAACACGACTGCCTGATGCTGCGCTATGCCGGCGCGCGCGAATATGTCTGGACGCTGCAGACGCCCGGCGGCCCGCAGAAGTTCGAGGTGCACGGCCCTTACGACACTGACGACGGCGACGTGCTGACCGGCTGGGCGCTGTCGGGTCGCGGCATCATCAACAAGCCGCGGTTCGAGGTCGAGCCCTTCATCCGCGACCGCCGGCTGAAGGTGATCCTGCCGCAGACGCCGCCAACGCCGGTGCAATTCGCCGCCGTCTATCCGCACAAGAAGCTGCAGGACCCGAAGGTGCGGCTGCTGCTCGACTTCATGGCCGAGCGCTGCCAGCGGCTGATCAAGGATATTCTTGCGGGGAAGTAGTGGTGGCTTGCTCTCGGTTGGCCGAAGCCTCCGCGACGTCGTCATCCACGGGCGGAGCGACGCGAAGCGGCGCGCAGACCCGAGGATCCATTCCGTGACCTTCGACGTGGGGCGCAGCGGAGCAGAATTCTGCCTCGTTGCGCGGCGCCTCGACGTCACGGAATGGATCCTCGGGTCTGCGCCGCGTCGCTTCGCTCCTTGCTCCGCCATAGAATGACGACCGCGAGGAGCGTTCAGGCTAATCGCCGAAACATGTGGCCGCCAACATGACATTCGGGCCAAGGCCTCTGCCTTGATGCAGTCAAAGGCTGGTCGGCATATGACAGCCTCGTGGCCCACTCGATCCGGTTGCCATGCGCGAAGAGCGGCCTAGGTTGGGGGCCAGACGTCTGCCCGATTTTCAGGGCAGCCGAGGGCCGCCACATGCATTTCGCCGTTTCGCTCAACATCGCAGCCACAGGACAAGACGTCCTGGACTTCGGCCAAATCAGCGCCTTCGTACGGCAGGCGGAAGCGGCCGGTGTGGATATGGTCATCATTTCCGACGTCGCGGAGGGACCATCGACCAGCCCGTTCGAAGCGACCACGCTGCTGGCCGCCTTGGCGACGGTGACCTACAGGATTGGCCTCGTCGCCAGCGCCTCGACGCTCGCGCACCAGCCCTACAATCTGGCGCGCCGTTTTGCTTCGCTCGACATCATCAGCCATGGCCGCGTCGGCTGGAACGCGACACTGAGGCAGAACCCGCGCGAGGCGGCGAATTTCAGCCGCCCGGAAGGTTTCTCCGATGGCGATTTTCGCCGTCGCGCGGAGGAATATATCGGCATCGTCCAAGGGTTATGGCGGAGCTGGGACGGCGATGCCTTGCTGTTCGACAAGGCGGGCGGCCGGTTCCACGATCCCGACAGGATGCATATGCTCGACCATAAGGGCGAGTTCTTCGCGGTGCGCGGGCCACTCAATGTCGCGCGTTCGCCTCAGGACACGCCGGTGCTGGTCATGTCCGGTTTGAACGAAACCGATCGAGATTTCGCAAGCCGTGGCGCCGACGTCATTCTGATCGCGGAACAGTCGGCCGACGCTGCCAATGCTGCGACCGCCGACTTGAGACGCCGGGCGCTTGCCGCCGGCCGCAAACCGGAAGGCGTGATGGTGCTGCTGACGGTCGCCATTGAATCCGAGCCGCCTATCGACGGGCTTCGAAGCTTGCTGGGCTCGAGCGGCTGCGACGGCTTCAATCTTGTTTTGCCGGCTGATGTCCCGGCACTTCAGAATTTTACCGACCGTGCCTTGCCGGAGCTCCGACGCGATGGCCTCGCCGGCCGGGGCCAGCAGGGCGCGACGCTGCGCGCCCGTCTTGGCCTCGGCACAGGAGGCGCAAAATGACCGCGCGCCGGATGAAGCTCGGCCTGTTCTTGTGGGCGACCGGACACCACATCGCCGCCTGGCGCCATCCGGACGCGCATGTGACGGCCGGTATCGACATCGAGCATTACATTCAACTTGCCCGCACTGCTGAAGCGGCGAAGTTCGACATGGTGTTCTGCGAGGACGCCGCCGGCCTGCGCGAGGCCAATGTCAACATTGCCAGCCAGACGTCACGCTCGATCGGCTTCGAGCCGATCAGCCTTCTTTCAGCCCTGGCCGTCCAGACCGAGCGCATCGGCCTGGTTTCCACGGCATCGACCAGCTACAACGAACCCTATGGGCTGGCGCGAACCTTCGCCTCGCTCGACAATCTGAGCGGCGGGCGGGCCGGCTGGAACCTCGTCACCTCGGCCAGCCCGATCGAAGCGGCGAATTTCGGCGCGACGGGGCTGCGGCCGCATGCCGACCGCTATGCGCGGGCGTGCGAGTTCGCCACGGTGATCACCGGGCTCTGGCACCGCAAGCCGGCCGGCCATGACGGCGAAAGCTTCTCGGTGCGCGACCCGCTCGACGTCCCGCCCTCGCCGCAGGGCGCGCCGGTGATGGTGCAGGCCGGAGCATCGGACGACGGCAAGGATCTGGCCGCGCGCACCGCCGATGTCGTGTTCTCGGCCGCGCAGACTTTCGAGGAAGCCAGGGCCTTCTATGACGATCTCAAAGGGCGGCTCGCCGCCTATGGCCGCCAGCCGGACGATGTGAAGATCATGCCCGGAGTGGCGCCGATCGTGGCCGCCACGAAAGCCGAGGCACAGGCGAAATACGATGCACTGCAGGAATTGATCCCCGACGATGTCGGCGTGGCGCTGCTCTCCAGCTATCTCAGCATTTCCGATCTTGGGCGCTACCCGATCGATGGGCCGCTGCCCGAGCTGCCGGAGAGCGAAGGCATGAAGAGCCGGCAGGCGCTGGTCATCGAACAGGCGCGCCGCGACGGGCTCTCGATCCGCGAGCTGGCGCGATACTTTGCCGGCGCGCGCGGCCATTGGCGGATTGTCGGCACTGCCGAAGAGATCGCCGACGAATTGCAGGAGCGTTTTGAAGGCGGCGCCGCCGACGGTTTCAACGTCATGCCGTCCTGGTTCCCGGGCGAGCTCGACGCCTTTGCAACGCTGGTGGTGCCGGAGTTGCAGCGGCGCGGCCTGTTCCGCAGGGACTATGAAGGCCGCACGCTGCGGGACCATCTCGGCCTCAAGCGGCCTATCTAAGATTCTTGGTTTCGCAATTCCGGACGGAAAACCGCGGCGCACTTTTCCTGGAATTGCTTCAGCTCAGTCCATTAGCTGCGCCGTTCCGGACACCCGGATCGAGCTGCCAAGCGTCGGCGGAATATCGGCATGGAGGCGCGAGCGCATGCCCATATCCTCGCCCTGGACGATGTCGATGGCGCCGCCATGCGGCCAGCCGAGATCGCGCAGATAGCCGGCAAAGGCCGCGGTCGCCGCCCCTGTCGCCGGATCCTCGTAGACACCGCCGGAAGCAAAAGGATTGCGCGTGTGGAAAATGCGCGGCGTCTCGGCATAAGCGAGCAGGATCGTGACCAAGCCTTCGCGCCGCATGAAGGACTGGCCCTGCTTCAGGTCATAAGCCATGGCGGCCAATGCCTCACGCGACCTCAGCGCCAGCACGAGGTGGTCGGCGCCGCCGTGGATCAGGGCTGGCGGAATGGCCGGATCGAGATCACCCGGCTGGTAGCCGAACAGCGCCAATGCCTCGCCGGCCAGTTCCGACGAAGCCGGCCCGCTGCGCGTCGGCGGCGACTGCAGCGCGGCGGCGACGTTGGCGCCGTTGCAAAAACCTTCGACGGTGATGTTCGCCTGATTGAGGATCAGCGCGAAGACCCCGTTGCCAAACTTCCTGACTAGCGCCGCACCGAGCGCAATGGTGGCATGGCCGCAGAACGGCACTTCCGATTCCGGCGAAAAGTAGCGGACACGCCAGCTATCGCCCTCGGGCGCGGCGAAAGCGGTTTCGGAGAAGCCGATTTCGGCCGCGACGCGCTGCATGTCGGCCGTATCCGGCAAGGCCTCGCCGATCACCACGCCGGCGGGATTGCCACCGGTGTTGCCGTTCGAAAAGGCTGCTATGCGCAGAATGTCCATGTTTCTCGCCTCGTATTTGTCA
>NZ_RZRY01000317.1:0-7140 GCF_003998035.1 Mesorhizobium sp. M2A.F.Ca.ET.039.01.1.1
ACATTATCTAGCGTCTAGCCTGCCTGCAAACACTAAATATAGTGTTAACAGATGATTTTTTCCAGGCCGACAATTCTCCCTTTCGCCCACCCAAACCCCAAAGATCCCAACGCTTCCGCCGGCCTCGTGAACAGGCGGAAATCCGGGCAAAACGCACAAAATCCGGGAAAAAAGACCGGCCTCTGAACTCTCCGGTCACGCCCGCAACAGGAGCGCATGGCCTATAAAAAGCGACTCGTTCCGACCCGTCAAGGATTCGTTTTTGTAGCTTTTGTGACCCCAACATCTTGTGTGTCACATATGTGGATAACGGGGACATGCGAAGCCCAGGTCCCCCGGCACTTGACGCGGTTTATCAGGCTGCCGCGAAGCCAGCCTGGCCGGCGGCTTTTCATTTTAGCTGGCTTGCACTATCTGTTGCGTTCGTGCGGGGGCGCGCCTTGTCAACGCCAAAAGCATCCGCTACGCCCCGCTCATGACAGTCACCGTCCGTTTCGCCCCATCGCCGACCGGCCGCATCCATATCGGCAATGCGCGCACCGCGCTGTTCAACTGGCTTTTCGCCATGAACAACAAGGGCCGTTTCATCCAGCGCTTCGACGACACCGACATTGCCCGCTCGAAGCAGGAATATGCCGACTCCATCCTTTACGACCTGCACTGGCTGGGCATCTTCCCGGATGTCACCGAGTACCAGTCGCGCCGCTTCGATATCTACGACGCGGCGGTCGAGCGGCTGAAGGCGGCGCGGGTGCTCTATGCCTGCTACGAAACGCCGGAAGAGCTCGATCTGCGCCGCAAGGTGCGTCGCACGCGCGGCCTGCCGCCGGTCTATGGCCGCGAGGCGCTGACGCTGACGCCGGAGCAGGTGGCGGAATATCAGTCTGACGGACGCAAGCCCCATTGGCGCTTCCTTTTGCCCAATTTCACCAGCGATCCGCTGCAGCCGGAGCGCACGGACGTGCATTGGAACGATCTGGTGCGCGGCGAGGAGACGGTCGATCTCGCCTCGCTGTCGGACCCCGTCCTGGTGCGTGAGGACGGCACCTATCTCTACACCCTGCCTTCGGTGGTCGACGATATCGAGATGGGCGTCAGCCAGGTCATCCGCGGCGACGACCATGTCACCAACACCGGCGTGCAGATCGCGATCTTCAAGGCGCTTGGCGCCGAGCCGCCGGTCTTCGGCCACCACAACCTGCTCACCACGACCACGGGCGAGGGGCTGTCGAAGCGGACCGGCGCACTGTCGATCGAGAGCCTGCGCCAGGACGGGATTGAGCCGATGGCGGTCGCGTCGCTGGCGGTGCTCGTCGGCACGTCGGAGAATGTCACCGCCGCGCATGATCTCAACGAGCTTGCCAGCCATTTCGACCCGGCGGCGACATCCAAGTCCGCCTCCAAGTTCGATCCAGACGAGCTCCTCGTGCTCAACCGCACGCTGATGCATCACATGTCGTTCGAGGAAGCCCGCGACCGGCTGATGGTGCTGGGCATTTCCGGTGACAAGGCCGAGGCGTTCTGGCTGGCGGTACGCGGCAATCTCGACCGCCTATCGGACGCGGTCGGCTGGTGGCGAATCCTGAGCGAAGGCCCGCAGGAGCCGGCCGAGTTTTCCGGCGACGACCGCGATTTCCTTCACCAGGCATTCGAGCTGCTGCCGGAGGAGCCGTGGAACGGCACGGTCTGGAAGGACTGGACCGGCAAGATCAAGGAAGCAACTGGGCGCAAGGGCAAGCCGCTGTTCATGCCGCTGCGGCTGGCGCTTACCGGGCGGACTTCGGGGCCGGAGCTTTCAGATCTATTGCCGCTGATGGGTCGGGAAGGAACGCTGGCCCGACGACCCTGACCTTGCGCTGATCCGGTGGCAGCATAGAGACCGGCGACACCGGTACCTTGGCGGTCAGCCGCTTGATCGCGTCCTGGTCGAGCCCGCCTTCTGCATTGGAGAGTGTTTCGGGATCGGCGCCGGGATCGGGTTTCACCGCCGGCATGGGAATGAAGGGCGCCATCCCGCTCTCCGGCTGCGACTGTTCGGGATTGGGCGGATTGCCGCCGATGATCGTGAAATTGCCGGCCTGCGCGTTGCATCCGCAAGTGGGCGGCCGCGAATAGTTGGCCTGCTTGTAGAGATAGGCGGTCGGCAGCTCGCTGTAGGGCTGACCGGTGACCGAGGAGGTCATCGACCCGGAGTCGTCGTCCGTTCCACGCGAATAGAAGACCTGCATTTCGGTGCCGGGGCAGCTCGATTCGCAATTCTTCTGGTCGCGCTCGAAATCGCCGACCGAGGCGGCGTTGGACATCGGGTAGAAATAGCCGTCGCAGGTACGCACGCACATGGTGCGGAACTCGCCGCCCAGCCTTGGCAGGTCCATGCCGTCCGGCTGATTGATGATGCGGCGGATGTTGCGCACGCTCGGATCATCAAGCGGAACGTCCGCCGCGTCCGGCATGTCAGAGGCATCGGGCGTTTCGAGTTGCTCGTCCTGGCGGCCGAAAAGCTGCTCGAACAGATTGCCGCCGCCATTGTCACGGGAAGCCTCCTGAAGCGGCGCGCGTCGCGGCGCGATCTCGTCGTCGCGGCAGTTGTTGGCATCGAGCGCCTGCAGGATACGACTGCGGTCGCGCCGCGTGCCACCGGCGGCAAGCCGCTCGCGCTTAGCCTGCAACGTGTCGAGATTGGTGTTCATGCGCTCTATCGAGGCGTTGATCGCCGCGCACTGGCTGACATTGCGCGAAAACAGCGTGAAGCCGCAACCGGCATCGCTTGCTCGGCCGCGGGCCTTGGCAAGCTGCTCGCGCTGGCGAGCGATCGCGTCGTCATATTTGCGGACGAGGCCCGGGCCGCCGCCGCCACCGCGTGTCGCGGCGAGTTCGGCTTCAAGCTGACGGCACGTGCGGGAAGCTGCCTGCGGCTCGGTCACGGCAACGGCCGACGCGGCGAACGCCGAAAGCAGCGCCGCGAGATGCGTCAGCTTCAATCCTTTCATCCGCCTGACACCCCGATTGTCCGTAGCCGGAAGGCTAGCGTGCTCGTGGTTAACTGTTTCCTAGCAGGGGCCACACCGAAGCTGACAGAAGCATGGCGATTCCAACAAACGCGACGTTCCAGACGAGCGAGCGAAGCAGGGGAACACCGAATGCGTAGAGCGGAAGATAGACCAGTCTGGCCGAAAAATAGAGTCCGGCTCCCCACTCGCTGAGCGAAGTCTCACGGCCGGCCGCGTGGACAAGAAAAACCGCCGCCACGAATACTGGAAATGTCTCGACGAAGTTCCGCAGCGCCTTTTCCAGCCGTCCCGCCATCCCGGTGAGCGGAGGGACTTCGGCGTCTCGGGCGCTGGCCGTCCAGCGGTAACCCCGCTGAAAGCTCGCCGAATGCGAGGCGAGAACTATGTGAATGAAACAGAGCACACAACTTGCGGCCAGCATGGTCAGTTCGAATCTCATTGAACCCTCGCACTTGCCCATTCGTCTTTCGCGCTTGAATACCCAAACGCGACGGTGAGGCCGCAATGGGCATCACCAACTTACAACGATGCGCCATCGGCATTTAAGGTCAGAGTCGTCCTTAATTCAGGTCGACCAGCGCCTGCGCCTGGTGCGCCGCTTCGACGACGGCCAGCGCGGTCATGTTGACCACGCCGCGCGAGGTCACCGACGGCGTCAATATATGCGCGGGCTTGTCGGTGCCGAGCAGGATCGGCCCGACATGCAGCGCATCCATCATGGCGCCCAGCGCCGTCAGCGTGATGTTGGCCGAATCGAGGTTCGGGAAGACCAGCAGATTGGCCTCGCCCTTCAGCCTGGAATGCGGATAGACGCGCTGGCGCAGATGTTCCGAAAGCGCCGTATCGGCATGCATCTCGCCATCGCATTCAAGGTCGGGCGCGATGCGCGCCAGGATCGCCGCGGCTTGCCGCATCTTGAATGCGCTCGGCGCGTCACGCGAACCGAAATCCGAGAAGGAGAGCAGGGCGGCCTTGGGTTCCATGCCGAAGCGCCTGATTTCCTCGGCCGCCAGAACGGTCATCTCCGCGATCTCCTCGGCTGTGGGATCGATGGAGACGTAAGTGTCTGTGAGAAAGATGATGCCCCGCTGCGAAATCAGCATGGAGAGCGCCGACAGATCGCGGTCCTTGACGCCGGCGCGCGGCCCGATGATCAGCGAGACGTTGCGCAAGTGCCGCTCGAAACGACCTTCGAGCCCGCAGATCATGGCATCCGCATCGCCACGCTTCAGCGCGAGCGCCGCGATAACCGTATTGTTGGTGCGCACCATGGTGCGAGCGGCTTCCGTCGTCACCCCGCGCCGGCCGGCGAGTTCGATCAAAAGATCGACATAATGGCGGTAGCGCGGATCGTCTTCCGGATTGATCAACGCGAAATCAACGCCCGGCCGGATGCGCAGGCCGTAACGCTTCAGGCGCACCTCCACCACATGCGGGCGGCCGATCAAAGTCGGTTCGGCAATGCCTTCCTCCAACACCACCTGGGCGGCGCGGAGCACCCGTTCGTCCTCGCCGTCGGCATAGATGACGCGCTTGGAGCTTGAAGCCTTGGCGGTGGAAAACACCGGCTTCATCACCAGGCCGGAGCGGAAGACGAAGCGGTTGAGCTTGTCGATATAGGCGGCGAAGTCGGCAATCGGCCGCGTCGCGACGCCGGTGTCGCAGGCGGCCTTCGCCACCGCCGGCGCGATGCGCAGGATAAGGCGCGGATCGAAGGGCGAGGGGATGAGAAAATCGGGGCCGAACATCGGCGTCTCGCCGGAATAGGCGCGGGCGGCGACGTCCGAAGGCTCCTCGCGGGCAAGGGCGGCGATCGCCCGCACCGCCGCCATTTTCATCTCCTCATTGATGGCGCTGGCGCCGCAATCGAGGGCGCCGCGGAAGATGTAAGGAAAGCACAGCACATTGTTGACTTGATTGGGGAAATCGGAGCGCCCGGTGCAGATCATGGCGTCCGGCCGGGCGGCCCGCGCCACTTCCGGCATGATCTCGGGATTGGGGTTGGCCAAAGCCAGGATGAGCGGTTTCGGCGCCATATGCTGCAGGAGCTCCGGCTTCAACACGCCGGCGGCGGAGAGGCCGAGAAAGACGTCGGCGCCGGAAATGACATCGGCCAGCGTGCGCGCCTCGGTGACCTTCACATAAGGGTCCTTCCAGCGATCCATCTCCTCGACGCGGCCCTTGTAGGCGACGCCGAAACGGTCGGTGACCCAGATGTTTTCCACCTGGGCGCCGAGCGAGACCAGAAGGTTGAGGCAGGCAAGTGCTGCGGCGCCCGCGCCGGAAGTGACGATCTTGATGTCGGAAATCGCCTTGCCGGCCAGCTCCAGCCCGTTGAGCACCGCGGCGGCGACGATGATCGCCGTGCCGTGCTGGTCGTCATGGAAAACCGGGATGCCCATGCGGGCCTTCAGCCGCTCCTCGACCTCGAAGCATTCCGGCGCCTTGATGTCCTCCAGATTGATGCCGCCGAAGGTCGGCTCGAGCGCGGCCACGGTCTCGACCATGCGCTCGATCTCCGGCGCGTCGATCTCGATGTCGAAGACGTCGATGCCGGCGAATTTCTTGAACAGCACCGCCTTGCCTTCCATCACCGGCTTGGAGGCGAGCGGACCAATATTGCCGAGCCCGAGCACGGCGGAGCCGTTGGAGACGACGCCGACCAGATTGGCGCGCGCGGTGTAGTCGGCGGCGGTGGCGGGATCGTCGCGGATCTCGAGGCAGGGCGCGGCCACGCCCGGCGAATAGGCAAGCGCCAGGTCGCGCTGGTTGCCGAGCGGCTTCGTCGCCTGGATCTCGAGCTTTCCTGGCTTCGGGTGCTTGTGGAAGAACAGGGCGGCCTCGTCGAGGTCCGACCGAGCCGGTTTCTTGTTCTCGCCGTCCATTGCGGCCCCTCCCTGCGATACTGGTTTGGAGCCTTTTAGCATGCGCCCGCGATTTTTCGCGACCGCAAATCGCAGGCTCCGGCTTCACAATGCCAGAGCGGAAATAATCAACCGATTCCAGCTGGTTGGCTGGAGAGCTTCAGGCATGCTCAGAAGGCGCTGACGTAGAGGCCGCCGTCGACCGGGATGTTCTGGCCGGTGAGGTAGCCGGCATGGATCGAACAGAGGAAGGCGCAGATCTGGCCGAATTCCTCGGGCGTGCCGAGACGTTTCGCCGGCACGTCGGCGCTGATGCGGGCCTTGCGCGCGGTTGCCGCGGCCGGGTCTTCCTTAGTGCCGGCTTCATGTGGGCCGCGCAGCCGGTCGGTGTCGAGCTTGCCGGGCAGCAGGCTGTTGATGGTGACGTTGCGATCGATCACCGTACGCGCCACGCCGGCCAGGAAGGATGTCAGGCCGGCGCGGGCGCCGGAAGACAGGTCGAGCCCTGGGATCGGCACATAGACCGACAGCGAGGTGATGTTGACGATGCGGCCGAAGCCGCGCTTGGCCATGCCGTCGATGACCGCCTGGATGAGCTCGATGGGCGTCACCATGTTCTGCGTCACGCCCTCGAGGATCTTGGCGCGATCGAGCTCGCGGAAATCGCGCAGCGGCGGACCGCCATTGTTGTTGACCAGGATGTCCGGATCGGGGCATGCGGCAAGTATCGCCTTCTGGACCTCGGGCTTGGACACGTCGCCGGCCACTTCGATTACCTTGACGCCGAATTTTTCGCGAAGCTCGGCGGCGGTCTTGCCCAGAAGCTCGGCGTTGCGGCCGTTGACGACGAGGTCGGCACCGGCTTCGGCCAGCGCCATGGCGCAACCTTTTCCAAGTCCCTTGCTCGAGGCGCACACGATGGCCTTTTTGCCGCGAATGCCGAGATCCATGGTGATTTTCTCCTGGTGCTTTGGTCGCGCCAAGCTAGCGCCTGGGCTGGATCAACCGCAACCGTCATACGATTGTTGCATGAATCGGGGCATAGGCACGCGAAAGCAAAGGGTAAAATCGCGATGTCAGCCCCAGAGCCCCGCACTTTCCGCGCCCTGTTCATTTCCGACGTGCATCTCGGCTCGAAAGCGGCCAAGGCCGATTTCCTGATCGACTTCCTGCGCTATCACGACGCCGAGATCATCTATCTGGTCGGCGATATCGTCGACGGCTGGCGACTGCGCCGCAGCTGGCACTGGCCGCAGAGCCACAAC
>NZ_RZRY01000318.1:0-7126 GCF_003998035.1 Mesorhizobium sp. M2A.F.Ca.ET.039.01.1.1
GGCCTGGGCTTCGCCGCCGATGCGATCGCCGGCGAAGCCCAGGCCGCTTAAAGCGCCTGCGAAAAATCATCCTCCCGAAGGGCGGCGCTTGCGTCGCCCTTTTTGTTTGCAGCAACGGCTCGTGCAAGTTCGTTCGCGCCGGCTCGATATGCAGCGCCGGCGCGTCCGATCATACTGACTTGCATAATGCAATCGACTTGGCTATATCTAACTTTCATTTTGAAAGTGAGTCACGAGAATGGTTGCCAGGACGAGCTTCGAAACGCGCCCATGCCCCATCGCGCGCAGCCTCGACGAGGTCGGCGAGTGGTGGAGCATCCTGTTGCTGCGCGACGCCTTCCAGGGCCTTACCCGCTTCGACCAGTTCCAGAAGAGCCTTGATATCGCGCCCAACATGCTGACGCGGCGGCTGAATAGCCTGGTCGAGCGCGGGCTGTTCGAGAAGCGCGCCTACTGCGAGCGGCCGCTGCGCCATGAATATGTGCTGACGGCCAAGGGCCGCGATTTCCGGCCGGTGCTGCTTACGCTGCTTGCCTGGGGCAACCGGCACCTGGCGCCCGAGGGCCCGAGCCTTGTCGTGGTCGACACGGCGGACGGGCGCTGGGCCGATCCGGTCCTGGTCGACAAGGAGACCGGCAGGCAACTCGACAGCGGCGGCTTCGCCTTGGCCACCGGGCCGAGGGCCAGTGATCGCATGCGGCGGCACTATCGCTTCAGCAGCCAAGGGCCGGGCCTCCCGCTGATCGAGAACGGCGGCCAGGAAGAGGCGCGAAGCAGATGAACAAGGCTCTTTCCCCGGCCGAGTTGCAGGCCTCCGTCGTTGAAGCCCCGAAGCCGGCGAGGAAGCGGCGCAAGCCGCTGCTGCTCGGGGCAGCCCTGATCGCTATCGCTGCCGCCGGTTGGTTTGGCGCCGAGTGGTGGCAGGCCAACCGCTTCATGGTAACGACCGACGACGGCTATGTGGGCGGCAATGTCACGCCGCTGGCGCCGCGCGTCGCCGGCCATATCGACCAGGTGCTCGTCGAGGACAATCAGCATGTCAGCGCCGGCCAGCCGGTCATCCGCATCGACGACAGGCCGTTCAAGGCGGCGCTGGAACGCGCGCAGGCATCGGTGCAGCAGAAGCAGTCGGCGCTCGACAATCTGCGTGCTCAAATCTCACTGCAGAACTCGCTGATCGAGCAGGCCAGCGCCGATCTCGAGGCGAAGAGCGCCGCCGCTCTCTTCACGGCGCAGGATGCCAAGCGCTACGCGGTGCTCGCCAGCGCCAGGACCGGCTCGCAGCAGGATGCCCAGAAGAGCGCCGCGGCCGACGGCCAGGCGCAGGCCTCCGTCGCCGCCGCGCGGGCCGCGCTTGCGGCGTCGAGGCAACAACTCGACGTCCTCAACACCCAGATTTCGGAAGCGACGGCGGAAGTCGCGGCGGCCAAGGCGGATCTCGACACCGCCCGGCTCGACCTCGGCTTCACGGAAATCCGCTCGCCGATCGACGGCATCGTCGGCAACAGGCTGGCGCAGGTCGGCACCTATGTCTCGCCGGGCAGCTATCTGCTGACCATCGTTCCCGCCTCGGGCCTATGGGTCGACGCCAATTTCAAGGAAGACCAGTTGCGGGCGATGGCCGACGGGCAGGCCGCTACCGTCTATGCCGATATCGCTCCCGACCAGCCGCTCAAGGGCCATGTCACCAGCCTGGGGCCGGCCACGGGGGCGATCTTCAGCGTCATCCCGCCGCAGAACGCGACCGGCAATTTCACCAAGATCGTGCAGCGGGTGCCGGTGAGGATCGCGATCGATGCCGACCAGGCGGGCAAGGTGGCGCTGCGGCCAGGCCTGTCCACCGTCGTCACCGTCGATACCGGATCGCATTGAGGGCGCCATGTCAGCGCCGGCCGCCCCGCAATCCTTCCTCGCCAGCATCCTGCCATTCATGGTGATGTGCGTGGGGATGTTCATCGCGCTGCTCGACATCCAGATCGTCGCCTCCTCGCTGCAGGATATCGGCGGCGGCCTGTCGGCCGCGCAGGACCAGATCGGCTGGGTCCAGACCTCCTATCTGGTGGCGGAGATCATCGTCATCCCGCTGTCGGGCTGGCTGACGCGGGTGTTTTCAACGCGCTGGCTTTTCACCATCTCAGCGGCCGGCTTCACGCTTGCCAGCATGCTGTGCGGCTTTGCCTGGAACATCGAAAGCATGATCGTGTTCCGGGCGCTGCAGGGGCTGCTCGGCGCCTCGATGATCCCGACGGTGTTCACCTCGTCCTTCCACTATTTCCAGGGCCCGAGGCGCCTCTATGCCGCCGCCGTCGTCGGCAGCATCGCCTCGATCGCGCCGACGCTAGGGCCAGTCATCGGCGGCTGGATCACCGACACGTTGAACTGGCACTGGCTGTTCTACGTCAATGTCATCCCCGGGGCGGTCATCACCGTGCTCGTCGCGCTGCTGGTCAAGATTGACAAGGGTGATCTGTCGTTGCTGAAGGGCGCGGACTATATCGGCATGGCGCTGATGGCGGTCAGCCTTGGCACGGCGGAATATGTGCTGGAGGAAGGCTCGCGCTGGAACTGGTTCGACGACGCCACGATCCGCAACGGCGCCGTCGTCGCCGTGGTCACGCTCATCCTGTTCGTCGTCCGCAGCCTGACCTATTCGCAGCCGGTGGTCGACTTCCGCGCCTTCGGCAACCGCAATTTCGCCATCGGCTGTTTTTTGTCCTTCATCACCGGCATCGGCATCTTCGCCACGATCTATCTTACGCCGCTGTTTCTCGGTTATGTGCGGGGCTACAACGCGTTCGAGACGGGGCTGGCGGTGTTCTCCACCGGCGTTGCCTCGATGGTAGGCGTTCCGGTATACATCTTCCTCGCCAAGCGCTTCGACACGCGCTGGCTGGTGATGTTCGGGCTGGCCTCCTTCGGCGCCTCGATGTGGAGTTTTTCCGCCATCACCAGCCAGTGGGGCTCGGCCGAGCTTCTCCTGCCGCAGATCTTTCGCGGTTTCCCACAGGTCTTCGCCGTCGCGCCCAGCGTCAATCTCGGGCTCGGCAGCCTGCCACCGGAACGGCTGAAATATGCCAGCGGCCTGTTCAACACCATGCGCAATCTGGGTGGCGCGGTCGGCATCGCGATTTGCGGCGCGATCCTCAACAACCGCACCAACTTCCATTTCCTGACGATCGCTTCGCATCTGACGCCGCAGAACGAAGCGGCCATGCGCCTCGTCGACAACGTCGCGCAGCGCTATGGACAGCTGCCCGGCGCCGTCGACGACGGCCATGCCGCGGCGCTGAAGCAGCTCTGGCAGCTCGCTTATCGCGAGGCTTCCACCATGGCCTATGCGGACGCGTTCCTGGTCATCATGGTGGCGTTCGTCATCGCCACGGCGCTGGTGCCGTTCCTGCGCAACGTGACGCCGAAGGCGCCGCCGCCGGATGCGCATTGAGGGGTGCGCGGTTCGCGGCGACGCAGTTTACCGCGACCCCGCCCCAAACCAGCGGATAAAGGCAGCATCCTTGCCGGTGATGTCCTTCACCGCTTTCAGCAACGCCTCGTGCAGGGTTTGCATGGAGCGGTAGTGATCGCATTGCGTCGATATCAACGGGGCCACAATACTGCGATGCAGCTCTCCCGCCGCCATCAGGAACCGCTCAAGCTCCGACTCCGATAATTGCTTTGCCTTGTTGCGACGAACCACCGCGACCTCCTGCGAGAATCGCCCCACCAAGGATTAAATTCCTATACGCGTCGGAAAGTTTCCAGCGACCGCTGGTTGCCTTTTTCGGCCTATTGCCGCCAGCCTACCACTTCACGCTGAAGCCTACCGAGCCGCCGAAGGCATGACTGTCGCCGAAATCCTCCAGGCTGGTGCGCGCCAGCAGCTCGCCATGGACGGAATAGTGATCGTCGGCCCAGCTCAGCGAGCCGCCGACGCCGAGGCCGCCCCAAAGCTGCTGCGGCTTGCTGGTCAGCCTGGTGCCCGAGACGTCGACATCGGTGCCGTCGAGGAAGTCATAATAGAGATTGGCGATGCCATAGACATGTGAGCGGCTGGTCTGGCCCGCGCTGCCCTTCCACTCGCTTTCATAGTCGGCGGAGAGGCCGAGGCGGCCGATCAGGCTGTCGCTGCTGCCGTTGGAGACCAGCGCGCCGTAAGGATCGGTGAAACTGTCGAAGGCGACCGAGGCATAGGAGAGCTGGGCCTGCGGCGTCAGCGACCAGTTGCCATGAAGCGCGATCTTCTGCCCGGCCTCGATGCCGAGGCCGTAGCCGAAGCCGTTGTTGCCGTCGGCGAGCTTCCTGCCGAGCGTCGCGGAGGACAGATCGCTGTCGAACCAGGTGAGCTCGGCCTGGGTGTCGACATAAAAACCGTTCTTGCCGTACCAGGTCAGCGTGCCGCCGAAGCCGTAGCCGGTTGCGTCGATCGAGCCGGTGCCGAAGGACGAGGAGACGTCCGATTTTACCGTGCCGTAGTGGACGGTGAGACCGCCGACCAGCATGCCGGAGGCAGTCTCGGAAAGCAGCATGTCGAGACCAGCCTGCAGCCGCCACAGATCGGCGTCATAATCGGTGCCGGTGGTGCTCGTGCCCGGCTCGAATTCGCTGTGCGAGGCCTCGATGCGCCCCCAGATCGGGTTGCCGCGCTGGGTGCCTGCCGCCGATTGCGCCTCGCCGCCCCACGAGCGGTTGCCGATGCGCTGCTGCAGCGTGCCGAGCTGGGTGAAGCTCTGCAGCACGCCGGCATAGGCCTCGTAGACCGGCACGGCGGGTGAATAGAGCGGCGAGGTCGGGCCGCCCGGATCGACGGGATTGATCAGCGCCGAGCGCAGATACCAGTCGCCGTCGGCCGGCGTGCTGACGCCGTTATGGTAGAGCCGATAGGCATAGGCGCCGGCGACCACCGCCTGGTCGCCCTGGAAGACGTAGTCGCCCTGCAGGTTGAAGGTGCCGGCGGAGACGCCGCCGACATCGACGATCTTGATGCCGTTGACGGTCTGCGCGCCGGCGCCGCCAAGGCCGATCACCTTGACGTTGGCGGTTCCGGAAGTGTTGCCGGTGATGATGAGCTTGTCGGTGGAAGATGCATCGCCGTCGAGGATCGCTTCGATCTCGACTGTGCCGCCGGCGCCAACGAAATTGCCCTGGATGGTCAATTGGCCGATCGAGTTGCCGGGCGCGATGACGCCGCCGGTCTGCAGCGTCGTCGACCCCACCGTGCCGTTGCCGCCGAGAGCGCCGCCATTGAGGATGGTCACCGCGGAGTTGGCAAGCGAGCCGTTGACCGAGAGCTTGCCGGCCCCGATCGTGGTTGCGCCGCTCAGCGTGTTGATGCCGGTGAGGTTGAGGTTGCCGCTCCCCGTCTTGGCCAGCGTGCCGGTGCCGGAGATAACGCCGGAGAAGATCGCATCGGCCGGCTGGTTGAAGACCAGGGCCGCGTTGTCAAGGATATCGCCGGTGCCGAAGCTCGTTGCCTGGCCGATCAGCGTGCCGGTCGAGATCGTCGTGCCGCCGCTGTAGGTGTTCGTGCCGGAAAGCACGAGCGTGCCGGTATCGGTCTTCACCAGGCCGCCGGTTCCGGCGATCGCAGCGGCGATGGTCGCCGTCACGCCGGCGTCGGTCCTGATCATCGTGGCGGCGGTGTTGGTGGTGAGCGTGTCGCCGTCGATCACATAGCCGTTGGTCATGAACTGCATGCCGGTGAAGCCGACCGTGCCGGCGGAATCATCCACCGTGACGGTGCCGGCCTGACCGGCGAACACCGCGAAATCCTGACCCCACTTGCCGTTGATCGCGCCGTCGGCTTCCGTCCAGTTGCGGTTCGTCGCATCCCACACGCCGTCACCGCCGTCGATCACGCCGTTGTCGTGCAGCCCCGTATTGCCGCCATCCCAGAAGCCCAGCGTCACGCCGGCGCTGGAGATCAGGTTCACCTCACCGGCGATGCTGGTCTGGATGAAGAGATCGCTCGCGGAGACGGGCGTGGTCCCGAACTCAAGCCCGTTGTCCGTCAACGCACCGCCGTAATTCATGAGCCGGTAGACGCCGGGGCCGAAGCCGCCGACATCGGTGATGTTCAGCGTGCCGTCGAGGGTGAGATCACCGTTGACCACGATCAAGTCGTTGACGCCGCTGCCGACCGTCCCGGGAGTGCCGAGCTCGTAGTCGAGTTTCGCGCTTGCGTTGAGCGTCAGCGAGCCGACCGTGAGCGTGCCGGGGCTGTCGCCCGGCGCGATGGTGCCATCTACCGTCACCGGCCCCGCGATGGTTCCCACGCCCGACAGGGTGCCGGAACTGCCGACGCTGACGGCGGTATTTCCAAGCGAGCCATCGACGCGCAGCCTGCCTGCGTCGACCGTCGTCGCGCCGGTATAGGTGTTCGTACCGGAGAGCGTGAGCGTGCCGGTGCCCAGCTTGGCAAGAGAGCCGCCGGCGCCTGAGATCGAGCCGGAGAACGCGGTGCTGGCGTCGCCCCCGATCGCCAGTTTCCTGTCGCCGAGAGCGACATTGCCGGCGCCCGACAAGGAGCCGATCGTCTCGTCATCGCTGTCAATGCCCGTGATGCCAGAGGAGATGGAGGGCCGCGCGAGCGACAGCGTGGCGCCGGCCGCCACTGTCACGGCCGAGGCGTCGGGAATGGAGTCGATGCCCGTACCGACCGCATAGAGCGTGCCGCCCAGGATTTGTGTCGCGCCCTGGTAGCTGTTGTTGCCGGCCAGAACCTGTCGGTAGGCGCCGTTCTTGACGAAGCCGCCGGTTCCGCTGATGCCGCCGTAGAACAGCGCGATCGTGTTGGCGAAATTCGTGCTGGTGGTGAGGTCGCCGACAAGCTCCACCGTGCCGGCATCGCCAGACAGTGTGCCGATGGTCTCGTCGTCGAGGACGCGGAACACACCGGCTTGCGCAATCACCGCAGACTGGTCGCCGATGGCGTTGCCGCCCTTGGCCTCGAGGGTCCCGCCCAGAATCCGCGTGCCGCCGGTATAGCTGTTGTTGCCCGATAAGGTCAGCGTGCCGGCGCCGGTCTTGGTGAGAAGGCCGCTGCCGCTGATGGTACCCGTCAAGCCAAGGTTGGCATCAGTCTGGACCGTGCCATTGTCGGTCAGGGCGACATTGCGGCTGCTGGTGAAGG
>NZ_RZRY01000319.1:0-7115 GCF_003998035.1 Mesorhizobium sp. M2A.F.Ca.ET.039.01.1.1
CCGGAGTTTGGAGTGGTTATAGGTCCGGGTGCGGCCGTGAAAGTCGTCATCCTTGGGCGCAGCGACGCGAAGCGGAGCGAGGACCCATGGATCCATGCCGTGACATTCGCCGAATAGTAAAAACGGTGCAGAAAAGGTCGTTCTGCACCGCTGCAAAGCTCTGACATAACGGCATGGATTCCAGGGTCTGCGCGTCGCTGCGCTCCTTGCTTTGCCCTGGAATGACGAAGCTTAGGCGTTCAAGCCCCTGGCCGGAAAAGTTAGTTCTGGTCGCTGTCGGGCAACTGCATATCGGTGACGACATTCTCGCCATTGCTCACGTCATAGGCGATGACGATGTCCATGCCCGGCTTCAGCGAGTCGATGTCGGTCTCGGCGTTAAGCTTGTAGGCCTTTCCGTCGTCAAGCGTCAGCGTCAGCGTGTCCTTATCAACCTTCTTGATCAGGCCTTCGGTCTGGCCGGCAAACGCGGCGGCGGTGGAAATCATGAGCATGGCGCAGGCGGCGCCAATCAGGGTACGCATCGTCGTCCTCTTTGGTCATTGCGCCGGCTGGTCAGCGGCGGGTCCTCAACGGCGGATGGGAAGAGAGCAGAAACCAACCGAATGTGTCAAAACTAAATCCGCCAGATCACAGTTTGATGCAGCCGTTTGACCACCGTGGAAAACGCCAATAGAAGGCAGCCGTAACCGGATTTCCTCACCGGCAGGGCGTTTTTCATGTCTCACAACACATTCGGCCATCTCTTCCGCGTCACCACCTGGGGTGAAAGCCATGGCGCCGCGCTCGGCTGCGTTGTCGACGGCTGCCCGCCCGGAATTCGCTTCAAGCGCGATGACATCCAGGCCGAGCTCGACCGCCGCCGCCCGGGGCAGTCGCGCTTCGTAACCCAGCGCCGCGAGCCGGACGAGGTCAAGATCCTGTCGGGCTTCATCCTCGACGAGGATGACGAGACGATGATCACCACCGGCACGCCTGTGTCGATGCTGATCGAGAATGTCGACCAGCGCTCCAAGGACTATGGCGAGATCGCCCGCCAATACCGGCCGGGCCATGCCGACTACACCTACGATGTCAAATACGGGTTGCGCGACCATCGCGGCGGCGGCCGCTCTTCGGCGCGCGAGACGGCGGCGCGGGTCGCGGCCGGCGCGCTGGCGCGCAGGGTTGTGCCCGGCATGACGGTGCGCGGCGCGCTGGTCGCGATGGGCGAAAAGTCCATCGATCGAGCCAACTGGAACTGGAATTTCGTCGGCGACGCCGAAAACCCGTTCTTCACCCCGGATCCGGCCTCGGTCCCGGTCTTCACCGCCTATCTCGACGGCATCCGCAAGGCCGGCTCCTCGGTCGGCGCGGTGATCGAGATCGTCGCCGATGGCGTGCCGCCCGGCCTCGGCGCGCCGATATATGCCAAGCTCGACCAGGACATCGCATCCGGCCTGATGTCGATCAACGCCGTCAAAGGCGTCGAGATCGGCAATGGCTTCGAGGCGGCCCGCATCACCGGCGAACAGAACGCCGACGAGATGCGCATGGGCAATGACGGCAAGCCGGTGTTTTTATCCAACAATGCCGGCGGCATATTGGGCGGCATCTCGACCGGACAGCCGATCGTCGCCCGCTTCGCCGTCAAGCCGACCTCGTCGATCCTGACGCCGCGCAAATCGATCGACAAGGACGGCAAGGATGTCGAGGTGATGACCAAGGGCCGCCACGACCCCTGCGTCGGCATCCGCGCCGTGCCGATCGGCGAAGCCATGGTTGCCTGCGCCATCGCCGATCATTATCTGCGGCACAGAGGACAAACGGGGAAGGGAGGGGAGTAAGGCAGTAGGGCAGTAGGGCAGTAGGGCAGTAGGTTAATGCTGCCGCCCGCAGCCCGCCAAACTTTTTCCTTTTCCCTACTCCCTTACTGCCCTACTCCCCTGCGAGCGAAGCGAGCACTTATGCCTTACGACCAGAAGAAGATCGTCGAAGCGATCCGCGCCTTCGAGCGCGGCGAGATCGTTGTCGTCATGGACGATGACGGACGCGAGAACGAGGGCGACCTGATCGTCGCCGCCGTGCACTGCACGCCGGAGAAGATGGCCTTCATCGTGCGCAACACCTCCGGCATCGTCTGCACGCCCATGCTGCGAGAGGACGCAAGGCGCCTGAATCTGGCGCCGATGGTGGCGGACAACGATTCCGCCCACACCACCGCCTTCACCGTCAGCGTCGATTTCAAGCATGGCACGACGACAGGCATCTCCGCCGACGACCGCACGCTGACCGTGCGCAACCTCGCCAACGGCAATGTCGGCCCGTCGGATTTCGTTCGCCCCGGCCACATCTTCCCGCTGATCGCGCGCGAAGGCGGCGTTCTGATGCGTTCCGGCCATACGGAGGCCGCGGTCGACCTCTGCAAGCTCGCCGGACTGCCGCCGGTCGGCGTCATCTCCGAGCTGGTCAATGACGACGGCACGGTCAAGCGCGGCCCGCAAGTTCAGGCTTTCGCCGAGGAGCATGGCCTGAAGCAGGTGTCGGTGGCCGACCTCATCGCCTACCGCCAGCGTAAGGAAACGCTGGTCCAGCGCGTCGCCTGTTCCGACATCGAAACGCCCGGCGGCAAGGCGCAGGCCTTCACCTACACGCTGCCATGGGATTCCATGCACCACCTGGCGGTCGTCTTCGGCGACATCCGCGACGGTGAGGAGGTCCCGGTGCGCCTGCATCCGGAGGATGTCGTGACCGATGTCTTCGGCACCAGCCACCGGCTCGACGGCATCATGAAGGCGATGGGCGAGCGCCGGCGCGGTGTCATCGTCTATCTGCGCGAAGGCTCGGTCGGCGTCGCCCATCAGGAGCGCAAGCGGCCGCTAAGCGGCGACCGCGAAGATCACGAAGAGGCTCGCCGCCGCGAGAACGAGTGGCGCGAGATCGGCCTCGGCGCCCAGATCCTCAAGGATCTCGGCATCTCCTCGATCAACCTGATCGCCTCGCGCGAGCGCCACTATGTCGGCCTCGAGGGCTTTGGCATCCACATCGCCAAGACCGAGATTCTGTAGTTCGTCAGGGTTGACGCCGAAGGTCTATGGCAGCCTGCCAGCGTTGCTGACCGACCGAAGCCTCCCGGACATGGGCGCTTGGCCGAACCCTCCGCAACGCAGGCGATTGGCCGAAACCTATCCGACGTCGTCATCCACGGGCGGAGCAAGGAGCGAAGCGACGCGCGCAGACCCGAGGATCCATTCCGTGACTTTCACGCGTTGCGACAGTGCAGAATTCCGCTCCGTAGCGTCCTACGATCAAGGTCACGGAAAGGATCCTCGGGTCTCCGCTCGGCTGCGCGTCGCTTCGCCCGTGGATGACGACGTCGCGTAGGTCTCGGGCTAACCGCAACGTCGGCCAAATAACCGTCACTCCGCAGGCGCCACCGCTTCGCCTCTGTCCACATCGCAATCGTCCGTGGCCAGCCGGCATTGGCCAGCAAGCACGGTGACCAGTGCGATCGCGCCTGCAGCCACCGAGACCCAAAATCCGTTCTGTGGACCGAAAGTGTCGACCATCCAGCCGGCGGCGAAGGAGCCCAGCGCCATGCCGATGCCGATGCCGGTCGTCACCCAGGTGACGCCCTCGGTGAGCATCGCGGCCGGCACGTGGCGCTCGATCAGGCCGAAGGCGGTGATGAAGGTCGGCGAGATCGCGACGCCGCTGACGAAGACCGCCAGCGCCAGCGTCGGCACGGTGTCGACGAAAAGCAACGGCAAAGTGGTGAGCGCGATCACGGTGACCGCGAGCGCCAGTTGCCGCTGCAGCGGCGCCTTCAGGCTGAGCGCGCCGACGATGATTCCAACCACGAAGGATCCCAGCGCATAGACGCCGATGACAAGGCTCGCCGCCTCGGGCTGGCCGAGCGCCTTGGTGATAGCGACGGTGGTGACTTCCGTGGTGGCGAAGGTCGCGCCGACGAAGATCAGCGCGAAGGTGATAATCTGGACCGCGCGCAGGCGGATCGCCGAACCGGTCGCGCCATGTTCGGCCGGGCGGATGGGTGGTTCGGAAGAGCGCTGCAGCAGGAATGCCGCCGAGCCCAGCGCAAGCAGCAGTGTGCTGACGACCATGCCGGCTTCGGGAAACAGCGCTGCGCTCAACCCCACCGACAGTGAGGCGCCTGCGACATAGACCAGCTCGTCGGCGGCCGATTCGAAGGCGAAGGCGGTGTTCAACTCCGGCCGATCGTGAAAGATCTCGGTCCAGCGCGCCCTGACCAGCGCCGGGATGCTGGGCATGGCGGCGGCGAGCAGGGCCGAACCGAACAAGGTCCAAGCCGGCCAGTGCCGGTTGGCCGCGATAATCAATGTCGCGAAGGCAAGCGCCGAGACAAGCGTCATGGGTGCTGCGATCGTCGTCTGGCCGCGGCGGTCCATCAGCCGCGATACCTGCGGCGAAAGAAAAGCGTTGACCAGCGCATAGGTGGCCGAGACGGCGCCGGCCAGCCAATATTCGCCATGCGTCTGCGACAGCATCGCCACGATGCCGATCGGTGCCATGGCGATCGGCAAGCGCGCGACGAAGGCGGCTGTGGCGAAGCCTTTCGTGCCAGGAGCCCGAAAGATGTCCGCATAGGGGTTTCGCATGATCCTGCTCCTCGACAAGGGTGCATACCACAATTACATACGTTGCGTATGAATGTGAGATAGTTCATACGCCGCGTATGTAAATTGGCATACGAAGCGTATGTGAATAGGGCCAGAGCCATGCACAGACCGCGCAAGGAGATGATCGCCGAGACGCGCGCCAAGCTGATCGCGGCCGCCCGCCACGCCTTCGGCACGGTCGGCTATGCCGAGTCCTCGATGGACAATTTCACCGCGTCGGCCGGCCTCACGCGCGGCGCGCTCTACCATCATTTCGGCGACAAGAAGGGGCTGCTGCAGGCCGTGATCGCCGAGATCGACCGCGAAATGGCCTTGCGCGTCAACGAGGTGGCCTCGAGGGCGCCGACGCGCTGGCAGCATTTCGTCGACGAGTGCACCACCTATATCGAGATGGCGCTGGAGCCGGAAATCCAGCGCATCATGTTCCGCGACGGCCCGGCGGTGCTCGGTGACCCGGCGCAGTGGCCGAATGCCAGCGCTTGCATCGCCTCGATGACCGACCACCTGACGAAGCTGCAGGAAGAGGGCGTGGTCGTCACCGATGTCGACCCTGAGACAACCTCGCGGCTGATCAATGGTGCCAGCAGCCAGGCCGCGCAGCGCATCGCCAATTCGAATGATCCGGAAGCCACCTCGAAGAAGGCGATCGCCGCCTTCAAGCAACTGCTCGAAGGCTTACGCCAAAAGCCCTGAGGCACGCTTGGGTAACCAAGCCACCGCGTTGTGCACCGGTTTCGGGCCGGTGCAACCCTGCCGCGATTGACAATCTATGGGGCGAGCGCATCCTCCTGCGCCATCTCTTGGGGCGTGGAGAGTCGGGGCCATGTGGGACTTCAGCATTGGCCGGTCTGTGTCCATCATGATGCGGACATGGCCGTTCATCGTCTTTCGCATGATCGTCTATTTCGGCATCACAGTCGCCTACATCATGGCGACCGGCACGGGCGCCAGCGTCGGCTACGGTGTCGGTCATATCTCGACCGATCCGGATGGACCGATGTCCTTTGCGCTGTGGGGTGGCGTGGTCGGCTTCGGCATTGTGTCGATCGCCGTCTACTGGATCCGCGAATACATCCTTTATGTGCTGAAAGCCGGCCATATCGCCGTCATGGTACATCTGATCGACGGCCATGACGTGCCCGACGGCCAGGGCCAGATCGCCTATGCCAAGGAAGTGGTCAGCCAGCGTTTCGCCGAGGCCAACATCCTTTTCGTCGTGGACCAGCTGGTCAAGGGCGCCATCCGCGCCATCACCGGCCTGATCGGCGGCGTTGCCGCCTTCCTGCCCATTCCGGGCCTGAGCGGCCTAGTCAGCTTCATCAACACGGTGATCCGCCTGTCTCTGACCTATGTCGACGAAATCATACTCGGCTACAACATCCGCATCAATTCGAACTCGCCCTTCGAGACGGCCCGGCAAGGCGTCGTGCTGTACGCCCAGAACGGCAAGCACATGGTCAAGAACGCCGTCTGGCTGGCTGCGATCATGTGGGGCGTTTCTTTCGTGATTTTCCTGTTGATGCTGGCGCCTGCCGCCGCGATCCTCTGGGTCATGCCCGGACAGCTTGCCGGCTGGGCCTTCGTGCTGGCCATCGTCTTTGCCTGGGCCTTCAAGGCGGCCTTCATCGAGCCCTTCGCCATCGCCTCGCTGATGCAGGTGTATTTCGAGACCATCGAAGGCCAAGTGCCCAATCCAGAATGGGACAACCGCCTCGCCGAGGCGTCGTCCAAATTCAGGGAGCTGCGCGACAAGGCGCTGGGCTCCTTCGGCGGCTCGCGCTGGGATACGCCCCGGGCCGCTTGATCACTGCTGGCGACCTAGCCTTGCAATCGCCGATTTGAGCGGCGCCTCGCCGGCGCCGCGAAACGTCTCGCTCATCACCAACTCGGGCAGCGGCAGGCGCTTGCCCCAGCCATGCGCTTCGAGGTCCGGCTTCGGCGCGAATGCCGAGACGCGGCCGACGCAGAGATAGGCGATCGGCGTGACATGCTCGGGGATCGACAGAAGCTTCTTCAGCGCCTCCGTCTCGATGATGCTCACCCAGCCGACGCCGACGCCCTCGGCGCGTGCCGCCAGCCAGAAATTCTGCACCGCGCAGACGGTGCTGTAGAGATCCATCTCCGGATTGTGCCAGCGCCCGAGCGGTGAGTCCTTCGACCGCTGCCGGTCGCAGGTGATGCAGAGATTGAGCGCGCTTTCGCAGATGCCTTCGAGTTTCAGCTTCCGGTAGAGCGCCTGCCGTTCCGCCTCGATCGCCGGCAGTTCCTGCTCGCGCGCGGCGAGGAACAGGTCGCGCACCTGTCTGCGCCGCTCGGCATCACGGATGACGATGAAATTCCACGGCTGCATGTAGCCAACAGACGGCGCATGGTGCGCGGCGGTGAGAAGCCGCGCCAGCACACAGTCATCCAGATTGTCGGGGACAAAATGGCTGCGCACGTCGCGCCTGGTGAACATCGCCCGGTACACCGCGT
>NZ_RZRY01000031.1:0-23582 GCF_003998035.1 Mesorhizobium sp. M2A.F.Ca.ET.039.01.1.1
GGCCCAGCCGAGCCGTTACCTGGCCCATGCTCTGACCCATCTCGAACAGCAGCCGAACGCCCTCGGCCTGCATGGGCAGCGCCAGGCGGAACAGCTTGCGCGGGCAGATGCCCTCCGGCCTGCCAAAGATTGCTGGCATCTCAGACATCGACCGACCTTTCCGTTTCAGTGCTCTTCCCGTGAAACATTTCGGCAATCTCCGGCCTCGGCACGGCCGGTGGCGGCAGGTAGAAGGCGCGGAAGGAAAGCCTCAGCCAGTCGCACACGGCGATGACCTTGGGCGCCGAGGCAGTCTGGCCATTGCAGATCCGGGAAGGTCGGGGGCGCTTACCCCGATGTCGGCCGCGCAGGCACGCCAGCCGCGGCCGTCTTCATTGAGTTTCGCCCGCAACAGCTTGCCCAATTCGCGATAGTCATAGGCAGCGAGCCTGACCATGCCTGACCTCCTTTTTGAGAAACAGCGCCGGCTCCTCGCCGATCCAGGCGCAGAGCGCGAGAAACTCGTCGGCGCCCGGATCGCGGCCGCGCGCCGCGCGAAACACTGCGTCGACCTCGACATCGGCTTCCCGCGCCACCCGCGTCGGCGACTTGCCGCGATGGATGCGCCGCGCTTCCAGGAAAAGCGCGAAGAGCGTGAAATCGACTGGCGCATTCCGGCTTTCCCGGCCATTTGCCGGCACTTTGATCGAGGAGGCGCGGCTCATCGCGGCGCCTCCTCGCCGCTGCCGGTCCCGGCTTGGGAGGATGCGGGACCGGCAAGGATATCGGGACCGAACAGGTCGGGCCGCTGTGCATGGCGCGAGATGCCGGTGGCGCGCTCGATGTCGAGCACGCGTTCGGCCGGCACCCGCTTCCACGAGTAGAAGGCCTGGTGGCGGATACCCAGATGCGAGGCGAGCGCGCCCAATCCGCCAACCTTGGCGGCTGCGATTCTGACGATTTCGATCATGGCATCATGGTAGGTATTACCTACCTACTATGTCAACAGGCATTCGCTTGCAAAAAAGTAAGCAATAATTACTATGCTGCGGCATGATCGCGACGACACGCACCGACTCGACGTCCCTCGGCCAGCGCCTGCGCCAGGCGCGGGAGGCTGCCGGCCTGACGCAGAACGACATCGCCGGTCACTTTGGCATCAAGCGTGTCTCGGTCACGCAATGGGAGGCGGACACCACCCGCCCCGATATGGAGCGCCTGCCCGAGCTTGCCGGGCTGCTCAAGACCGATGTCGCCTGGCTTCTCGACGCCTCGGGCGCGGCACCCGTGCCGATCGTTCGCGAGCCGAAGCCAAGAGCCTCGCGCACGCCGATCATCCCCGGCGACGAGCTGGTCGGCGGCCGCGACCTGCCGATCTACGCTGCCGCGATGGGCGGCGAAGGCCATATGATCGTCACCTTCGAGGCGATCGACTGGGTGAAGCGCCCGGCGGTGCTGCAGAATGTTCGCGGCGGCTACGGCATCCTGGTGGGCGGCGAATCCATGATCCCTGCCTATTGGCCCGGCGACACCGCGCTGGTGAACCCGCATCTGCAGCCTGCGCGGGATTCCGACGCCGTGTTTTTCCACACCCCGCCGAAGGAGCGAGGGGACGAGGAAGCGATCATCAAGCGCCTGGTCGGCATGAACGACCGCGAATGGACGCTGGAGCAATATCGGCCGGCGAAGACGTTTACGGAGAGCCGGGTTGATTGGCCGATTTGCCACCGGGTGGTGGGGAAGTATAACGCGCGATAGCGGCGGATCAGGCCGCCTGAGCATCCAAACTGAGCTCCTAATCCGGCCGAGGATCAAGTCCGTGGGCTGCTCCGTCGCTGTTGACTTGGATCCTCCTCGGCTAACGAGCTAATGTAATTCGAAGGCGTTTCGCTCGATCTCTAAAGGCTCGCTCCCCTCCTTCGAGGACGTCAGTGACAAAGCGGCGAGCCTCTTCTTGGTCGAGGCTTCCAGAACGATAGGTAATAGGGGGAAGACCTCGTCCATTTGATGTCCCAACCTCTGCCAGAATGACTTGATCTGCATCGGTGTTCACAACGAGGTTGGCGTTGTGCGTCACCATAATCACTTGCCTCCTAAGCTTGGCTTTTTGAAATAAAGGTACCAACTCCTGGTAAACCGATTGGGGGTCTAGATTCTCCTCGGGCTGATCGATTATCAGCGGGCGAGAGTCCCCGTCGTCGAGGGCGAGATACAGCAGCACCAGAACGATACCTCGGGTGCCCGGCGATAGCTTTTGAATGTCGATGCCATCGTACCGAATGGCGTACTCAATTCCTATGTGCTGCGTGCTGTAAAGCCATTGTGCGAAGCGGCGGGACCATGGGCGATAGGCGGCCGGATCCGCACGCGACGGCCCCCGGTCCAGCAACTCCGTTTCGAATTGCGCTCGGAACTTCGCCATGGCCTGGGCTATGTCTTTTGCGTCGCCAGTCTCCCAGACGGGCTTGAGCTGCCTGGTGGCTTCCTGCTCAAGAGTGCCGCGACCTCTAAATGGCCCCCCTCGAACGTCAAAGAGGTCCTTCTCACCCTTCGCTGCCCAGCCCGCGGCGTCCGCCTTGCGCTCGACCACAAACGTTATTTTGCCAAGGCTGCCGCCTTCGCTCTGAAGACGTTTGGTAATCGGAGCATACAAGTCCCGCAGCACTTTCTCCTCGTTGAGAATTGCTTTGAACACCTGCTCGTAGCCGCCCTCGCGATCCTTGACGAGCTTAGCCGCACGGCCACCAGCTTCCCTGCAGTCAGCAAGTCGTTCCTTTGACTGAGCCAAGGTGGTTTTCTCTTCGCCGATGCGCTTGTTCAGGGCCTGTAGGCGTTTGGCTACTGCCTCATCCTGCAGGAGAATACCTCCCAGACGCTCAATTTCAGCTTCCAGCACTGCCAACGGCAACTTTTCTAACTTTGCGTCGGCGCCGATGAAACTCCCGTCGTGTACCGGACTCTGCGGCTTCTTGCCCTTCCATGCCGCGAGGTTCGTCTCGGCCGTTGCAGTTTGGTCGCGGATTGACTTGTCAACGTCGCCCGAGAAGGTAAGCAGAAAAAGCTGCCATTCGTCCTCCTTGAATCCTGCCGGGCGGTTCCGCTCCTTTAAGTCACGTAGCCCGTCGGGCGCCTGGTTCTTGCGAATGTCCGCAACCTCCACACCAAGTGCGGCAATGGCCGCTAGGCGACTAGAGAAGTGTCTGATGTAGCCGCGCACCGTCTCGGCGGCAGCTGTGAGTTCGTGTAAACGTTCGCCGGTCTTGCTAGCCACCTTTGGGATTAGCGCATCGCGGTCCCTGACCAATCCGGCGATCAGCTTTTCCTTGCCTGAGATTTGTTCATCCAGCCCCGCTACCTGCCGGGATTTCTCTAGCTCAATCCCAATTTGATCCGACACGCTGGCCAAGTTTATTTCTTCTTGTCGCCGCGCTTGCCGATACACGCCGGCGCGGAGATCAAGCAGCTCCCGAAAGTCCGCAGCGCCATCGCGATCGATCGCCGGATGTGCCTCAAAGATCACTCGTTCGATCTCCGAAATTAGGCGCGGCATCCCGCGAATTGAGCATAGATCTTCAACGAACTGCTGCGAGAGGTATCTTGCCCGTTCATAGGAATCAGCATCGCGCTTGAACGGGTCAGCAAGGTCCCGCGTCGTGGTCTCGTGTGCATCCTGCCATGCGACCGTCACTTTGGCGCCGGAAAGGAGTTCCTGTGCCCGACCTAAGAAGGAGTTATCATCGTAGGCGGTGTAGCAGTCGCAGCCGGTTGCTATCACATCTGCAAGAGCAGTTTTCCCGGAGCCTCTGGCTCCAATGATCGCTACCAGCCCCGGATTCAACCTGACGACGGAAGTCTGAGCCCAGGGAGCGTTGCTGATCGTCACGGTATCTATGACCATCGATGGGCTAGCTCCGGACGGCGGCACTTGCCCCACGTATGCCCGCTCAGGATCGATCAGAGCCTGGTGCAGAGTGTCGAATGATGGCTTGCCCTTGAGCCAGCAAAGGCGGTTGAGGTCAGGCTTCCCCACTCGAGCAATTTCGTGTGCATCGCATCCCCACAGGCATGGCTTCAGCGCCCCGTAAAATTCGATTATACTTTCCGATGATTCCTTTCCGCGGCCCAGCCAGAATTCTCGGTCGATCGGGTTGGCGGAAAAAATAACATGGGCCGCGCGCTGAATACCCTCTCGAACGGTCGCGTCGGCCGCTTCTCTTATGCCGGATGAGCCATCGGCTCCCCCAGCCACTGCGACGATCACATTTCGCTGGACCCAGTCCATGTCGCGGTAGACGTCCATTAGTTGATTGAGGTTCGCCTTGAACTGACCAATTCCGTGCGAGAGCGCGATGCTGTCGTCTTTAATGTTTTGGTCAACGGCCCGGCCGAGGCGAATGAGATCTTCCGGTGTGCAAGCGTAGGTGTCTTTGCCGGCCCGCCGAAATTCAATGCGTTGCAAAAAGCGATTTAGCTCGCCGATGTGATTGGGGTCCTCTGGACTGACGAGCAGGTGTAGATTTACGAAGTTACCTCTGACCGTCGCCACGTCCAGCCGCAGTTCGACGTTTGGGAAAATCAGGTCCACACCTTTCAAGCGCCCCGCGGCTTTTTCAGCCATTACACGTTGATAGGTAGTTGTTACTCCGTAGTCAGTAATGCCGAGGGCCTGTATCGCGGGAGTAGCGTTCTCTATCGCCGCAATGTAACCGTCCCAATCGCCCCCGTATCGATCCTCTCTCAGAGTGCCAGGGGCGTGGATATGAGGATCCCATCTGTGCCATTCGGCGCCGCGATCGAAACTCATACATTCTCCTTTGTTGAAAATCGAAACGCTGGAAGCTAGCGCCTAGAGCGACGCCAACCCGCTGCAACGGCTTCGGCTTCCGAGCAGAACCATCTTTCGCCCTTGGCCTCGTTGATGATGGTGACGCTGTAATATCTCTGTCCGGAGACGTGGTATATCCGCTCGCCGTCCGCCGAAATGTTGCCCTTGATGTTGCAGCCGGCATTGCCGCTGCCGAGCGCGAAGGTTGGCGTCGACGGCGCCTGCGCATCATCACTGCGCTGCGCTCGCCAATCCCAGGGCGCCTGGAAGTTGCCAACCCATAGACCGAGCTTTGCCGCCTGCGCCTTAGCCTGTTGCGCTGCATAAGCGCCGTCGCTGTATTTCGGCCAGTCCAGCGCCTGCCCCTGCCCGACCATCCAGGCAGCGACGTCGGTTCCGTCGGCGCGTGTGCAGTTGCCGACAAAGCGCCCGTAGCTGTCCCAGGTCACGAAGGCGCATTGCACCGGCCTGGAGGCGGAGAGGAACTTGCCCAGCGCTTCGGCGGAGCGGCGGCCGCAGGGATATTCGAAGCCCTTTGCGTCGTCGCAATATTGCCGGCTCTCCGGCGCGTCGATGCCGTTGAAGCGCACGCGCTGGCCGTGGATCTCGATCGTGTCGCCGTCGATCACCGAGGCGACGCCGGCGATAGATACCGGCCTCGGCTTGATGATGTTCTGCAGGTTGATTTCCGGCAGCGACCCGCTGTTGTGCATGACGAATTGCGTGACCAGGGCCGAGACCGCGGCGACCGTCACAAGCACAAGACGAAGCGGGACGCTTGCCCATCGCCTGGCGCGTGAACGTCGCGAGCCAGTGCGCCGCCGCCACTGGTCAGAGCGATTGTCGTAACGGGACTTGTCGATGCCGATCACGGCGGGCCGCCCGGGCGGCTCTCGGCCGAGCGGCCGCCGCAACGCGATCCGTCCGCCGCCCTGCTTTCATCGGTCGGACAGTTGCCGGTGTAGCCGCCCCCGCCCGAAGCGGGCGATCTATAGCGTTGGATCACAGCGACGCTGCGCTGCCCATCCCCTTCAATATGCGTGTTGTTGCTGTTCGGATTGAACGGATCGACCGTTTGCAGAAGCGCATTGGCATTGTTTGCGTCGCCGGACGCAAGCGTCATCGTATCGTAATTGTTCAAATAGTCGGCAGCACAGCCCGACAACAGCACCACACTCGCTGCGGCAAAATACGATCCTAAATCCACAGAGGTAACCCCCGACCCCGGCTGGCATAATGCTTCATTCGAATTTTGTTGTCGAATCCGAGTTTGGCCGCTTGCCATCCGTGCGAAGCTAAGCAACGTTGACAGCGGGTTTGGATTTTGGGGGGACTATGAAGCGGTTTGTTTTAACCGTCGCTGCAATCGTTTGCATTGCAGGCTGCGCAACGCCACCGGACAAAATAGCGGGCGTGCCCAATGCTGGCCCCTGCACCCAGGCCGACAAGGAGCGCCTGGCGACTCTGACAAACCAGCAGAACAAGGCTGCGAACGGCGACGCGCTTGGCGTCTTCCTCATCGGCGTGCCGGTCGCGTCGATGTCCGGCGGCGACCACGAGACCGAAATCGCCGTGCTGAAAGGACGCTGCGGCCCGCCGAAGACCTGATATTGCGGCTCGCATCAGCGCAACAGCCGCACCGATAACGACTGACGGTCCTAACTAGCGTCACGGCCCCAAGTCCCTATTGCGAAACTGCGCAAGGCGCATATTGTTTGGTTGATCGGGGTCTGCGGTCCAAGGGCCTGAACCCTGGACGCTGTTATTTGGTCGAGGATGGCCGAACTTCAATAGAGCCGTCCGTGGGACAGAGCCATGCAGCACGGGGCCGTGAGTAATGCGGGCATGGGGCGAGGCCAGCGTGGGCCGGCCGACGGCGATATTGTCCGGGAGCAAGCCGTCCTCTTTCGTCTCACCGACCGACTTTACCGGGCCAACGGCCTTGGCGAGATCTACGATGCAGCGCTGGACGCTATATGCGACGCCCTCGGTTCGTCGCGCGCCTCGATCCTGAGATTTGACAGCCACGGCGTCATGAGCTTCGTCGCCTGGCGCTCTCTCTCCGAAGACTATCGCAGGGCTGTCAACGGCCACACACCGTGGACCTGCAATCAGCACGACGCCGAGCCAATCTTTGTCGAGGATATTCGTCTCAGCGGTGAATCCCGGCGGCTCATCGACACCGTCCTTGGCGAGGGTATCCAAGCGCTGGCCTTCATCCCGCTTGCCAGCTCCCGCGAGCTCATCGGCAAGTTCATGGTCTACTATCCAGCACCCCACCGCTTCGGCGATCGTGAACGCGAACTTGCATTGACCATTGCCCGTCAGCTCGGGTTTGCGATCGAACGGGAGCGGGCGGAAACGACAGCAGCGCGACTGAGTGCACTGGTCGAATCCTCGGATGATGCCATCATCGCGACGGATATGGACGGCATCGTCACGGACTGGAATAGCGGCGCCGAGCGCCTCTACGGCTACGGCCGCGAGGAAATGGTCGGACGTCCGCTCATGTTGCTGATACCGCCCGATCGCCAGAACGAGGAGCGGGAGATTCTGGCCCGCATTGGCCATGGAGAGCATGTCGAGCATTTCGAGACCGTTCGCCTGCGCAAGGATGGCAGCAGCATTCCGATCTCCTTGACCGCTTCGCCGATCGCGGACGCGTCCGGCGCAATTGTCGGTGTTTCCAAGATCGGCCGTGACATCTCCGAGCGCCTGCGCGCGCAGGAGCAGCGGGAGCTGCTGCTTCGCGAGATGGACCACCGCGTGAAGAACCTTTTTGCGATCGCAAGGACCATCGTCAATTTGAGCGCGCCAGCCGCAGAAACGCCGGCCGCGCTCGCCTCCACCGTGTCCGACCGCCTCGGCGCCCTCGCCCGGGCGCATGCGCTGACGATGCTCCCCTCGACTGGCCCGTCTGTTCAGGCCGCGACGAGCCTACATGCATTGGTCGCGGCAATCCTCGAGCCATACCGCCATGGAACCGACGAGCATCCCCGCTTCGCGATCAGTGGCATCGATATGCCGGTGCCTTCAGCGATGATCACGCCGCTTTCTCTCCTGCTACACGAATTCGCCACCAACGCTGCCAAACATGGCAGCCTCTCGGCAGCCGCCGGCTCGATAGAGATCGCCTGCTCGAACACTGACGGCAAGGTGACTGTCCAATGGCGAGAGGTCGGAGGACCACCTCCGATCGCAACCGAAGACGAAGGATTCGGCAGCCGCTTGATCCGCGCCGCGGCGAGGGAGCTTGGCGGAGTCGTGCGAGATTGGGACGCCGCCGGAATTGTGCTCGAGATCACGATCGATAGTGAAAGATTCTCGGCCTGATGTCCTAGCCGCTTGTCGGGGCAGCAGCTCCAGCGGGCGCTCAGCGAAATCGAGTTGGCGTTGGAACAAACGCGACAGCCTCTGTTTGCCCTCAGGCACAATTCAGTGCGTTGGAGGACATGGGCCGGCATTGCCTTAGCGTATTTGCAGCAGCCACTGGAATTGCGCAAACTGTATCGGGAAGTCGCGGGCAAGATACCGAACCACCTTCGGATTTTCCAGGATCCGGCCCAGATAACCGTGAGCCGCGACGAGGCCGAGAGCCCGAACACCATGGGTGGCTACGGCGTTTAGAAACTCATGGCTCACTTCACCAAATTCAGCCTCCATCGATGTGACTTGAGCAGCCTTGATGCCGTGGAACCGCTTCCGCCGCGATGAGGGATCGGCAAGCTGTGATCGCGGCGTTAGTGCGACAAGGGTCTTGGCAAAGTCGGCCCTCACACTACCCAAGGCGAGCATGATCTTTGCCATCTCAACCTGCCTTTCGAAGCTAACCTCGCGCAGGTAAGAAAAGATGATCGAAGGAACAGGGCAGTTTTCGAGCAAGCCGAGAGCGTCGGCGCAAATTCCTTCAATTTGGCATGCTGCAAGCGGGCGCTCCGCCCTTATCAGCGCGAGGTGGGACGGTGGGATCGTTTCCATCAGCATGCTCGGCATTGTCTCGATCCCCTCGCTCTTCAGCAACTCTCGAAATGCTTTAACGGTCATCAATTGGCGCATAGCCTGGGCTGTTCTGTCCCAGTGCTTTCGCAGTTCGTTCGTCGTCGTCACGAAGTGACGCATTCGCATGCGTTCATGGATAAAGTTTCTCAGCAAAACGTACCCGCGCAGAGGGTTCGACGGCTCAGGTGCATGCTTGAGACCGGCGAAATGGCGACCAGTGCCGGCGATACCGCGATGGAGCTGACGCATCGTTGGGGGGAGGATTTGATCAGGCGCACGTCTGGCCATGGCCACCAGGATATCCAGTGTCGCAAACACGAAGGAATCTATCGGGCAGCCATTTTCTGCCTTGAGGACGTGGAAGACATGGTTCGCCTCATGCCCCGGCAAAACGAGGAAGTCGCGTATCGCAGCATCGCCAGGCTGCATCCTGATCAATACCGACAAGTCAGCACCCGCGAATCTCCTTCTTCTGAACGCCCAGCGCGGGTATCCATGCCGTGAGAGGCGACAGCGCGCGATCCAGATCGCAACCGTGAATTCGCCGTTTACTGTGACCAGCTTGCTGTCCGGGTCATATCGAGCCGAACCGCCCGCGTCCTCTATAGCTGCTACTAGCTCTTCGACGACTTCGTGCCTGCGGTCACGAAGATCAACATTTACGCTTATATATTCGTAGTTGCGCGGAGGCTTATATCCGATCCGGCGATATACCTCGGCGAGTGTCCGGAAGCGCCGTTTCAATCGGGAGCTCGAGGGACAACCGCGGGCGGCGTTGATTATCCTCTCCGACAGCGCTCCTTTCCTTTTGAGAAGTTTGGCCAAGGGAACCAGCATCTGATTGTCGGTCATACGGAACAGACGCGCCTTTGCCTCAACCTGGGCACGATCGAACAGCTCGGAGCTGACAATTGGCGCGGATGCATTCTCGACGCGGATCCAGGCGCTGGCGGGATTGCGGATCCGCTGACTTGTCAGCCTGCTGCTAGAGCGGTTCCAGATGACGTTGCCGATGTATTTCTCATGCGTCAGTACCGTCTTCACCGAACGGATCGACCAGGGCCGGCCGTGATCCGTCACCATCCCGCGGGCGTTGAGCGCGTTGGCGATCTCCCTCTTCGTCTTTCCCTCGTTTACAAATTGGTCGAATATCCATCGGACCGTCTCAAGCTCCTCGGGTGGACCGAGCACTCTGACCACTCGGTCCGAGACAAGGCTTTTCCACTCTTTTCGCTTCAGGATGCCTTTGGGTTCACCTGACTGGTCCACCAACAGACGCCGGAAACCATAGCCCGGCGGCCCGCCTACGCGGAATCCCATTTGAACGATCCGGCTCTGGCCGATGAAGCACCTCTGCGAAAGCATGCGACTGTACTCGGCCGCCATCGTCCTCTTGATAGCTTTGAGCACGTCAGAGCCCATGGTTCCGTCATTTGCGAACTGCTCGGCGCAAAATTCGATCCGCACTCCGGCCGACTGGCATCTATATTCGTAGGATGCGCTTTCATCGACGTTTTGAAATCGACCCCAGCGACTGACGTCATAGACCACTACCGTCTCAAAATCTGCGAACCCGTTTTCCACGTCGAACAGCAGCTTCTGTAAGCCCGGGCGCCCTTGAAGACTGAGCCCGCTGCGGCCCGGATCCTCATATGTCGCAACAATGTCGTACCCCATGATGCCCGCGTAACTGCGGATCGCATCCTTTTGGTTCTCAAGTGAGTAGATTTGCTGATCGGTGGACATGCGAAGATATTGAGCCGCACGGCCTCGTCGCCTCGCTGTTGGAGGATCGTGGGCCGCTGCAGACTTGTCCATCGCCTTGCACCGTCGTGCTGGTGCTTTAAACTAGCGGTCGATCACCTAGCGGCAAGGGATCAGAATGCGCCAATACATCGGACTGATCCATAAAGAGGAAGCCAGTGACTACGGGGTGTCTTTCCCCGACCTTCCCGGTGTCGTTACGGCCGGCGCAAGTTTCGACGAGGCGCGCGAGTTAGCCGAACAGGCTCTCGCCTTTCACATTGAAGGCCTGATAGACGATGGCGAGGCCGTCCCAGAACCTAGCTCTCTTGAGCAGATTATGGAGGGCGTCGACAATCGGGAGCTCACAACCATCTTGGTCCCATTGAGGACCCCCTGAAGGGTTACGGCGGCAGTGCCGCCCTTTCCCGTTTGGCAACCATTGCCTTCAACCGCCGAGAAACCCTGATTCAGTTCGTGAGCGGGCTCTGCCGCCGTTCCGCCGCAATGCGACCGCACTCGGGCTTTGTTCGCCCCAGCAGACACCCGGGGCTTCAGAGGAGTTCGAGTGATGTTTATCAAGAAGGCCATTCTGGCGGTGCTGATGACGGTGGCACTTGCCGGCTGCGAGACGCAGACCGAAGGCCAGCAGCGGGCTACCACCGGCGCATTGGTTGGCGGCGCAGGCGGCGCGCTTGTCGGCCAGGCGATCGGCGGCAACACCAAGTCGACGGTGATTGGCGCCGCGAGCGGCGCGCTGCTTGGCGCCGTTGTCGGCTCAGCCACCACCCCGCAGCGCCGCGGCGAGCAGCTCTGCCGCTACCAGGACCGCTACGGCCGCATCTACACCGCCCCGTGCGACGACCGGTATTACAACGGCGATTATTGATCGTGCCGGTTCTTCCTTCTCCCCGTTAGCGGACCTCGTTACGGGGAGAAGGTGCCCTCTCGTTCCCGCAGGCCAGGGAAGACTGGTGGACACATTCCACTAGCGTGCGCCGCAAAAAGTTTCTTGTGCGACGCACAATCAATGCGTAGATGAATTGGGCGACGTTGGCGGGTTCGGGATAACCGGAGAGCGGTTTGAGACCTGAGACAACCCACTTCGACGCCTTGCACGGCTTAAGAGGCATCGCCGCTGTTCTGGTGATGCTTGGTCATTTCCGCGAGCTGACGGCGCAGCATCTTGATCTGGCCCCGTCAGGCTTTCTCGCCGTCGACCTGTTCTTTCTGCTGAGCGGCTTCGTGATCGCCCACGCCTATGACGACAAGTTCCGGAAAGGCATGTCTTTCCGGGAATTCGCGGAGGCCCGCATCGTCAGGCTCTACCCGTTATATTTCGCCGGCATCGGCATTGCCATGGCCGGCGTGGGAGCGACCATCGCGATGCACGGGCTAAGCTCGTATTCGCGGCTGGATTTGCTTGCGAGCCTTGCGTTTTCCCTGCTTTTCCTGCCGACGCCGCCGTCGCTTTCAGTCGGTCCAGATTTGCTTTTTCCGTTGAACGGTCCGGCTTGGTCGCTTTTCTATGAACTTGTCGCCAACGCGGTTTTCGCCGCGCTGGCCCTGAGGCTCGCTCGCCGCTCGCTGGCCGCTATCTTCAGCCTTGCTTTCCTGGTGCTGGCGCTAATGGCCTGGCAGGGCTTCAGCCTGGGCGGCGGCGCTCATTGGGACGGCACGATCGCGGCTCCCGCCCGGATCGCCTTTTCCTTCTTCCTCGGCGTTTATCTGCGGCGATATGCGACCGGGGTCAGCCGGGATGGCAATCTCTACATGCCCATCCTGCTGGCGCTTTGCGCAGGACTGATGATCTTCCGGCCCGCCGGAAACGCGCAATTATACGACCTGGCGATGATAGTGCTGGTCTGGCCCTGGCTTGTTCTCATGGCTTCCCGCTTGCGGCTCTCGGGCTTCTGGCGCGCGATCGCCCTGTTCTCCGGCAACATCTCCTACGCCATCTATGCGCTTCACACGCCGCTGATCAGGATCGTGAACATCCTAGACGAATCCGTCACTGGAACCTTGCGGAACCAGCACGGCCTGCCATTCGTCGTGGGAACATCCATTCTCGTCATCGCGGTCGCTGCATTCGCGCACTACGTTTACGACAAGAATGCGCGGACGCTGCTGCGGCATCTGCTTTCACTGCGGCGCGCACGCGAGGAAGTGACGCAATTCTAAATTAGCCGAGGTCCTGCCGCATCGGCGGCGATCGGACAACGCGCCAGATCAGCGATGTGCAGCCGTTTGCTGATGCTACTCGGCGGGACTTGGCTCAAGCGCTGGCTCCTTACGTGCGAACCGGCGCAACACCACGCGTCCGAGTTGCTGCCCGGGCATCTCGATGAGCCTGTAGGTCAAGAAGGACAGAAGACAAACTACCGGCAGCACGACCGCCAGCACGATGGCGAAGCGCAGCGGCGCGCCGAGGCCGTCGCCATAACGGGTAATCACGAAGGCCGCCACGGGCTGCAGAATGAGAAGGTGGATCAGATAGATGCTGTAGGACAGTTCGCCGAGCACATGAAAGATGCCTCCGCCCAATGCGACGGCGACTTTTCGCGCCGCGGCGCCCGCCGCGCCGGGCAGCATCCGATAGAGGACGAGGGCAAAGAACCCAAGCACCAGCGCTTCGCGTATCAGGAACTTCGAAAGGCCGTGGCCGTCGCCGAAGGGGATCGCCGCGAGCGCCATCGCCAGGGCCAGATGCAGCAGCGGTCGCGGTTGGCTCTGCCCCAGAACGCCCGCCAGAAGCATGCCGCACAGGAAAACCTGTATCTTCAGCGGCAGGAAGGACGGCATCGGGAAATGAACCGACATCAACTTGAGGGCCACCACCGCCAGGGCGCCGAGCGCCGCAACGACTAGCGCGCTCCAGACCCATCCGAAACGCCGCGCCAAAAGCATGAGCGCCGGGAAGACCGCGTAGAACTGCATTTCCAGCCCGAGGCTCCAGTCGGGCAGCGGCGTCCGGTAGGCGAAGTTCGGGGAAAGGCCGAACAGGAATGTCAGGTGGGCGAAAATGTTCTTCAGGCTGCTGTCAAGGTAGCGCTCTGGCGCCTGCGGCACACGGCCCACGAATGCGTCGATGACTGTCCGCGACTCATAAACATACGGGCCGAACGCCAGTGCGAAGAACAGCATGACGTAGAACAGCGGCGCAATGCGGAAATAACGCCGCGTCCAGAATTTCAGCCAGGTTTCAGGCCTTTGCCAGGGCTCCTTGTCCTGGCGCAACTGATAGTGGAACACCATCAGGAAGCCCGAAAGCATGATGAAGAGATCGACGCCCAGCGCCGGGTCGCCAAGCACCGGGAGATGCCAGCCCGTCAGCAGCAGGCAGTGGCCGACCAGCACCCACAATGCTGCGGCGGCGCGAAGGCCATCCAGGCATTCGATGCGCGATGACTCTGTAGGGCTATTGTTCATGCTGCATTGCACCATGGCGAGCGAGCCCCGAATGTCAACCCGCGATAGCCTATCAGCTGTAGTTTGACGCGGTCACTTGCCAATCGGCCGGTCCGGCTGGCGGGGATCTGAGCATCTAGGAATAGGACCCATTGGGGTGTGTGGGCATTTGCGAGGCGTGAATCGAGAAATCGCCAGTTTCGAGCCGCCCCGGCGCAATCGACAAGGATCAAGCTTGAACTATTCAAGGCCCGCTCGGCGCAGGCCCTCGATATACCTGGCACGGTCCTCAGCCCGTATCAGTGGGTGGTATTTTTCGACCCAGTCGATGCTGAGATTCCGCTGTAGACGTTTGCATTCGACGAGTCCTTGGCGTGCGATTTCCAGATCACCGGCCAGTCCTGCGGCTGCTGTGAGCGTGCGCCAGGCGGTTCCAAAGTTTGGTCTCATCAGCACGGCCCGACGTTCAGCTCTTACCGCTTCGGCGTGGCGGCCGGCGACCAGATGGCAAAGACCTTCGACCGAAAGATTGGCTGCTTGGGTTTGGTCCAGGGGACTCAATCGTCGCGCAATTTCGAGCTGGCGGAGGCCATCTTCAGCAAGCCCCGCATAGCCGTACGCTGCTCCCGAGATTATGTGGACGAATACAAAGTTGGGGTTGCGTTGCAGTGCCTCGTTCAGTTCCTCCACCGCCGGCCCAAATCGTCTCGACATCGCGAATACGTAGCCCGCCGCAAAATGGGCCCATGCGTCGTCGGGATCGAGGTCTATCGCACGCTGAGCGAGCGTGAGGGCATGGGAAATGCCTGGCTCAAATTCCAAATTGCCTGAGACTACACGGGTGGCGAAGGTCCACGCGAGCAGGCTGTGGGCGCGAGCGTAGTGGGGATCAAGCTCAATCGCTCGCGTCAGGAGGTTGATGCCAGTGTCCTCATCTTGAATAGCCCATAACCAGATATAAGGCATTGCTCGGACAACGCAGCCCCATGCATCGAGACTCTCCGGCGTCCTACTTTGAAGGCGAAGACGTTCAGCCGCGTAAATCTGCGGCTCGATCGCCGCGACAACGCTGTGAGTGATCTCGTCCTGCACGGCGAAAATATCAGAGGCGGGGCGGTCGTAGCGCTCTGCCCAGATGTGGTTGCCGCTGGCGGCATCGACGAGCTGCCCAGTTACCCGTACCCGCTCGCCAGCCTTGCGAACGCTGCCTTCCAGTATGTAGCGAACACCAAGCTCTCGCGCGACCTGACGGATATCCGGCGCCTTGCCTTTGTACGCGAAGGTCGAATTGCGAGCGATAACGAAGAAGCCCCGCAGCTTGGACAAGGCGGTAATGATGTCCTCAGCGACGCCGTCGCCAAAGTATTCCTGTTCGGGGTCACCGCTCATGTTCTGGAACGGCAGGACAGCAATCGACGGCTTGTCGGGCAGCGCCAGTTTTCCACCGGAGAGGTCGGGCACTGTCGGCTCTTTTTCGGCGCCACTGTTTAAGGTCACGCGATAGGCTCGCACCGGCCGTGCAATGTTTTTGAGTTCCTGGTCGCCGATATCCTCGAAATTAACTTTGAGCTTGTCGCGTACCTGTTCATATGCCGCACCCGATAGGCAAATACCATTAGGTTGGGCAATACCTTGCAGACGGGCAGCAATGTTGACACCGTCGCCCATCAGGTCGCCGTCGCTCTCCTCGACTACATCGCCAACATGTATTCCTATGCGAAACGCGATACGTCGATCAGGCGGCACCCCGGCGTTGCGTTCGAGCATGGCGTTCTGCACCTCGATGGCGCATCGGACAGCATCGACCACGCTGCGGAACTCGACAAGGGCTCCGTCACCGGTACGTTTCACCACGCGTCCGATGTGTACCGCGATGGTAGGATCAACCAGGTCGCTGCGGAGTGCCCGGAGGCGCGCGAGAGTCCGATCTTCGTCCAAACCAGCCAGTCGGCTGTATCCGACGACATCGGCGGCCAGGATCGCCGCAAGCTTGCGGGTCTCGCTCATCTGCCCCTCCTTCACTCTCTGACATAGCACGGACTCAGGAGGGCTGCTTCATTTAGATCGGCTCGACCTGCAGCCGCTTCGGGGGACCGCAGTGCGACATTGCTGGCGATGATGATAGGAGGGCTGGGCGACGACGAGATGGAGGCGCAGTTTGTTTCGAACCCTTAGGATGCCATCGACACTTCCGTCTCAAGCAGCGGAACAATCCCGTTAGCATAAAGAATAACGGCGTCGTCGAACTCCCCACTTGAAGGGTCACCCTTCCGGCTGAACGCCACCACCCCGGCCGAGCAGCCCGCCAGTTTCTCAGCGAGTCGCAACGCATGCTCGGCATCTTGCACCTCCACCGCCTTTCCGGCGGTGACGGCTCCCCTCGGCGTGAAGTTGAAACTCTGGACAACAAAATACGTCAGCAACACTGCCTCCTTTGCCGCGGCAGTGTGACTCAGGGTTGAGAACAAAACAAGTACAAACCTGCTCTTGGCCGCCCGTCATTCCACAGGGGCGTAGCAGCAACGCTAACCTACTCCGCTTGACAAAGTAGGTAGGTGTTACCTACCATAAGCGCATCGGAGTAGGTAGATGAAATCAGTCCTTGATGCGCAGCAATCCTGGAACGTTGGAACCGCTAGGGCCGTAGAGGATGAGCGCCCCTGCACACGCCATGTCTTCCCCCTTTCCGGCCCACGCGCTGACGGTCTCGTCGACCTTGTTTCGAATAACGGCCGCGACGGTGGGATCGCCGAGGTCGACTTTGTAGGCGGTGATCATCACGGCGACTTCGCCTTCGCTGATCTCCAGCTTCGAACAGATCTTTGTCCCGGCAATCGCCTGCCCGAGATGAGACATCACTGCCATCTGCTTGTCGCTGTACGCGAGTGCTTGTCCCGAGACGGCGCACCAAAACAGCGCCGCAACCCAAACGAGATTCCTCATCTAGTCCCCCTGCCATCTGCCTCGCGTTCGGCAAGCTATCACAGGGCTGGAGCGCTCGCGAACAGGCTTCCACACGTTGCCTTCTTGGCCGCTCTCCTGTTCTGCGCCGCTGTCACGCTCGGCGCCTTCTAACGCACCCAAGGAGAATCGACATTGCAGCAAATCAGCAGACACCCGTCGCACAGCCGGCCGAGCTTCCCGGAAGCTTTTTTTGAAACCCATCCGCGCTGCCTCGAAATGGCCGAGGCCATGCGCGACCTATTCGCCGTCTGCGGCGGGGTGAAGATAGAAGACCTAGTCCGCGCCGGCTTCACGAGCGCCGAGATCGTGGAATTCCGCGACGATGCCGCGACGCTCGCGGCGCTGGCGAGCACAAAGCAGCTGACCGTCCGCCCCGATCTGCTCGAGGACATGATCGATAAGGCCAGGCATGCCGCGCCTAACCGTCTGCCGCTTCCGGCAGACGCCGAACCGACGCGCGGACTTGTCCAGGCGTGGGGCGAATATTGTGCCGCCAGGGGCGCCCTCCTGCTCGACCCTTGGTCCGGTCAGCGGGAACGCTGCATGGCGGTGCTGTCGAGCTATCTGGAGTCCTTGCCGATCTTCCCCGCTATCCGGACCAGCGTCCTGAAAGCGGTGGAGTCCGCCATGCCGCAGGTGACGCAATGATGCCGGAGCAAGCAAGCCGAGTCCGCACGGCGACGGTGATCCCGACCTTCAAGCCGGACGGATCCGCTTTCGACCTGGTCGATCCCAAACCATCCGACATCAGCTTCGCCGACATGGCCAACACGCTGTCCAAGCTCGCGCGGTTCAACGGGCTCTACCGTTGTCCCGCCTATTCGGTGGCCCAGCATTCGGTGATGGGTGCCGATGCACTTTACCGGGAGACCGGCGATGGCGTCGCCGCGGGCTATTTCCTCCTGCATGACGGGCACGAATACGCGCTGGGCGACATCACCAGGCCGACAGTGGACCTCATCCAGCATCATATTGCCCGGCTGGCCACCGAGGCCGGACTGGAAGCCGCAGACTTCGTCGAACGTCTGGCGCACAGGGCGCTGGCCTCGGTCAAGCGCAGCATCGACGTCGCGATCTACCAGGCGGCCGGGCTGCCCGACATCAACGCCGTGTCTCAATACGCTCGCCAAATCCGCGAAATGGACGATCGCATGCTGGTCGCGGAGGCCACTGCCCTGTTCGGCGCCAGCTCCCGCAGCGCCTGCCTGCCGCGCGTGGCGCTGCCTCAGCCAAAGCTGGTCGGCGCGATTGTGCCCTGGGGCGCGATGAAGGCGGAGCTCGCTTTCGTCGAGCGCCTCCAGCGCTATCTCGGCATTGCCGTGCGAGCTGGTTGAACGGGGACAGCGCGCAGTGCCATTGCCGTCCAAAAGAATGCTCTCACCCGCCGAGGCTGCCGAATATTGCGGCGGCAAATCGGTCGAATGGTTGAAGATGCATGTCCAAGTGGCGCCGACCAGGATCGGCGCCCTGGTGCGGTATGACGTGCGCGCGCTTGACAGGTGGCTGGACAGCCGGAACCAATCGGAGCCGGCCACGGGAGACGAATGGCTGGGGTTGCTCGATGAGGATTAAGATCACAGGGCTCAAACGCTACAAGGACCGGCTCGGCATCGAGCGCGTCTATCACCGCAAGAGCGGGACGCCGATCGACCCGAAACTGACCGGCCAGGCCTTAGCCGCCGAGGTCGATCGTCTGGACAAGCTGCATGCCCCAAAGATGGCGCAGTCCGGAACGCTCGGGGCGCTGCTCGAAAGCTACAAGAAATCCCCCAAATTTACCGATCTCGCTCCGCGCACGCAGTCCGACTATCAAAAGTACATGGACCATCTGAAGCCAATCGCGGGGACACCCCTGGCTTTGATCGACACCGCATTCATGGCGAAGCTGCGCGACAAGACCGTCAAGAAGCGCCGCGGCGCGTTCACCAACCACATGATGGCCATGCTCTCTTCGGCCTTCAAACACGGCAAGGAGTATGGGCTGGTCACGTCCAATCCTTGCCTCGAGCTCGAAAAGGCAAGGATCGCAAAGGATCGGCGCAAAGAGAACCGCCCGTGGACGAAGACGGAACGGGTGAACGTGCTGGCTGCCGCCCCGCTCCATTACAAGGTCCCAATCGCGCTTGCGCGCTTCCTGGCGATGCGACGCGGCGATATCCTGCGGCTGCCGCGAATGGCCTATCGCGACGGCTATATCTCTTTCCGGGCCTCGAAGAACGGCAAGATCATGAAGCTGCCGGCGTTAGGCGAGTTGCGCAAGATCCTGGACGAGGCGCTGGAGGCATGGCCGGTTTCAGAGATCGACGTCACGATGCTATGCCTCAATTCGCACAGGAAGCCTTGGACCGAGATGGGCTTCTCCGCTTCGATCGGAAAATTCTTCGACGATTGCGTGGCGCGCGGCCTCGCCGGCAAGGGCCTGACGATGCATGGCCTTCGGCACTCGGTGGCGACCGACCTGCGCGAACAAGGCTACCGGCTCGAGGACATCAAGAATTTCCTCGGCCAGGAGACGATCGAGATGGCCGAGCATTATTCTTCGAGCGCGGACGTATCAGGGGTCTTGATCGACATGGCGAATGTGATACAAGCCGGCTCGAAACGAGAACGGGTTTTGTCTAACTCCCGCAAGAAAAGTGTCTAACCGCTTTTCTCTCGTTCGGCCAAAGTCTTGAAATCAAAGGCTTTTTGGGGAATAGGTTAACGGTAGACCCACGGACTCTGACTCCGTTAGTCCTGGTTCGAATCCAGGTTCCCCAGCCAAAGTTTTCTCCGCGCATTCCCACATTTGAACCGTAAATTCATCGCAACGGGTATCGATGTCGGCTGAGCTCCGGTTGATTTTCCGGTTATATTAGCAATCAACTATATATTAATAGCTACGGCGCAGCCTGCTCGAATCGGGAATGTCCCCGATCGACGATCCGGCACTCAGTGTGCCGAGACGCTCGACCGATGCGGAGCAAACGCATGAGTGTCGAAACAGCATTGGCGCAACTGTTGCGCATGATCCACCGCCGTGCCCTGAATTTGGCGACGATGCCGGACGATGAGAGAGATCCCTACTACGACAGCATCCGACGATCATGTTGCGGAGCCGCCGAGCATATCGGGCAATCTCCCGACAATGCAGCCATCACGGCAAACAGTATGGTTGAATTTACCCGGGCGATGGTCGGTATCATCGAGGCGGGCCGCGGGTAAACCGCAGACGTCGACACGCTCGTGACGAGCTTGGAAGGCGCCGAGAAGCGTGGTTACGGCGTATTGCCCGAAGCTCGCAAGGTGATGATTGCCACCCGGGCACTTCGACGATCAAAGCTTCCTGGCGACGGTTATCTCGGATCGTCCCAGATGTTCGGCGACAGATGCCTGGTTATCGGCATCACAGGGAAACCAACATCCATACGCGCGCCGGGCAGCAGCCCGTTCAGCATCCCCGCCGTCCTGTGGCCGTCCTGGGCGTATTTCAAGGCCATACCCATGCGATTCAACGTCTTCAATATCGACATAGACCTATCCCTGTTTCGCCAAGGCTATGGCGGAGACAATCCTCGTCGCCTTCATGATGGCGGTCTAAATGATCGATCAATGTTTCCGTCGCATTGCACGGAAACGCCCGGCGCGTAACATTTGCATGCAAACGAGTTTATCGTTGCCTGCAGAGTGCCGGCCGGCTTGGGCCGCTGCAGGGATGGACAGTTTCCATTTCGATACGAAATACGCGCTCAAGCGCCATTAAACCGAAACGCAATCGCAGGAAAACCGTCATCGACCGGCTCGTCCGGAGTTTAAACAAAGGAAAATCGAGATGACCAAGATCCTTCGCAATGCAGTTTTCGCAGTTGTTGCTGTTACCGGCCTGGCAACTTCGGCCTATGCCCAGCAGACGACCATCAATTCGTGCAGCAATCATGACGATTACTATGGCATGTGCCTTGGCGCCGCCAACAACGGCGGCCACCACGACAGCCGCGGCGACCGCCGCTAATCGGCAAGTCGCGCTCGAAAAAGGCCTCGCGGGCATCTCGCCGGCGAGGCCTTTTGCGTTTCGAGGTGGGTGGCGGCTGCCGGTCGCCCTGGACACTCTTCCGGTTGTGAACCCGGGCTCCCTACTCCGCCGCCTCATACCCCGCGATGCCCTTGATCTCGAGGAAATCCTCCAGGCCGTATTCGGCATATTCGCGGCCGTTGCCGGACTGCTTGTAGCCGCCAAAGGGCAGGCCGGCGTCCCAGGTCGGGTAGTTGATGTAGACGTTGCCGGAGCGCATGCGGGCAGCCACGTCGCGCGCCTTCTCGATGTCCTTGGCCTGGATGTAGGAGGCCAGGCCATAGACCGTATCGTTGGCCTGCTCGACCGCCTGCTCGACCGTGTCGTAAGGCATGATCGACAGCACTGGGCCGAAGATCTCCTCCCTGGCGATGCGCATGTCATGAGTGACGTTGGCGAAGACGGTCGGGCGGACGTAGTAGCCGCGGTTGAGCTCGGCCGGGCGGCCGGGGCCGCCGGCGACCAGCGTGGCGCCCTCGTCGATGCCGCTCTGGATCAGGTCCTGGATCTTGTCGAACTGGATCTGGCTGACCACCGGGCCGAGCTTCGAGGTGGGCGCGTCGGCCGGGCCGACGGTGAATTTCTCCGCCGCCTTCTTGGCGTAACCGGCCGCCTCATCGTGACGGTCGCGCGGCACGAACATGCGGGTCGGCGCGTTGCAGGACTGGCCGCTGTTGCCAAAGCAGCCGGCGACGCCCTTGGTGACGGCTCGCTCCAGATCGACGTCCGGGAACAGGATGTTGGCCGACTTGCCGCCCAGTTCCTGGTGCACGCGCTTGACGGTATCGGCCGCCGCCTTGGCGACGAGGATGCCCGCGCGGGTCGAACCAGTGAAGGACATCATGTCGACATCCGGGTGGCCGGCCAGCGCCTGGCCGACGGTCGGGCCATCGCCGTTGACGAGATTGAACACACCCTTTGGCACGCCGGCCTCGTCGATGATCTCGGCGAAGATGATGGCGTCGAGCGGCGCGACCTCCGACGGCTTCAGCACCATGGTGCAGCCGGCGGCAAGCGCGGGGCCCACCTTGCAGGTGATCTGGTTCAGCGGCCAGTTCCACGGCGTGATCAGGCCGACGACGCCGATCGGCTCCTTGACGATGAGCGACGAACCTTTGACGTGGCGGAACTGGAAGGTCTTCAGCACCTCGGCCATCTTTTCCAGATGCGCCTGGCCGACGCCGACCTGGCTGTCCAGCGCCATCTGGCGCGGCGCGCCCATCTCGCGCGAAACGGCGAGCGCGAGGTCCTTGCTGCGCTTCTTGTAGATTTCGATGACGCGGTTGAGGATGTCGAGCCGCTCCTCGACCGAGGTGAAGCCGAAGCTGCCGAAGGCGCGCTTGGCGGCGGCCACCGCCTTGTCGACATCGGCCTTGGAGCCCAGCGATATCTGCGCGAAAGCGTCCTCGTTCGAGGGATCGATGACATCGAGCGTGTTCGGCACGACCGGATCGACCCAGGCGCCGTCGATATAGAATTGCAGATTGTGGGACATGTTTTCCTCCTCGGCCAGCCGCGGGTGCTCGATTGCAGTGGGTCGTCGTATACCGCCAGAGATAACGATGCCGCAAGCGCCCTGTCAAACGCAAGCGCGGGCGGTTGAGCCAGCCGTCCGTCGAGCCTGACGTGCCGGCTGACGCCCACCGGGACCGATTACAGCAGCGTATGTCCAGCGTCACCCAGCAGCCGGGCCGCCGCGGCTTGATCGGCGGCCTTCACCAGCAGGTGGTCGCCATCGAAGGTGGACACCACGAAGATGCCCAGCCCGTTCTCCGACAGCGGCCGAATGACAGACAGCACGATGCCGGTTTCACCGAAGGCAAAGGGGCCTTCGAATTTGAAGGCGACCCAGTCGCTGTCGTGCCTGACCGAAGCCGGTACGCGCTCCTGCAGGCAGGTTATCGAAAGCTCATCCTCGGTTCTGGTGATGCTGACGAAACCCGGCCCGTCCGCCCAATCGGGAATGCCATGTCCAGCTTCCAGCCTCGAAATCGCGTATAGGCCTGGCAGTTGCTTCAGCCTGATCCTGGCAGCCATGGCCCCGCTCCGATTGCCGGTCATCCCCGATCCTCTTGCTCATATAAACGGTCGAGCCGTTCATGAACGGCTCTTCCCGGTCGACCGAATAGCCCTGCCTCTTATAGAGCGACACATTCGCCTCGAACGCGCCGTTGGTCAGCAGGCGAAGCTGATGGCGCCCGGCCTTGCGCGCCTTGCCCTCTGCCCGCTCCAGTAGCAGCCGGCCGATCCCTTTGCCCTGCGCCTCCGGCGCGACGCAGAGATTCTCGATCCAGAGATGATCGTCGGCGAGGACGGATCCAAGCATCCCGACAATGCGATCCTGCGCAACGGCGAGGTCGAATGGATGCTCGGCGACAGCCTTGTCGTAATCGGCGCGCATCGGCAGCGGCTCGCGGCCGATTACCGGCACCCATTTGGCATAGGCGGCGCGCACGATGTCGCGGATGGCGGCGGCGTCCGCCGCTTCGGCCGTCCGAAATCGGATGGGAAAATCGATGGTCATTGCGAGGCTCCAGATATGAAAACCCCGCCGGCTGAAGTCGCGGGCGGGGCAGGAAACGAACGAACCTTATCTATCGTATCGGGCTTATC
>NZ_RZRY01000320.1:0-7062 GCF_003998035.1 Mesorhizobium sp. M2A.F.Ca.ET.039.01.1.1
GGAACATCAGCGTCGAGGCGACCGTCCGCCGGTTCCACCCGGTGGCTTCGGCCGCGTCGAGCAGTCCTGCCAGCAGCGGTTTCAGCGCGCTCCGGCATTCGGCTTCATAGGCGAGGAATTCGCTTGCCGAATGCGTCGGCGCGGGAATCGAGCCATCTGCGCTCATCATGTTCATAACGCCCTCCCAAGTTTTGGCGGAACGCCCGCTCCCGTAGCCGGGAGCGGGCTCTCGTCAGCGTCTCAGAAGTCCATGCCGGCGCCGGCCGGCACGGCCGGGGCGGCTTCCTTCTTCGGCTTTTCGGCCACCATCGCCTCAGTGGTGACGAGCAGACCGGCGACCGAGGCCGCATCCTGCAGCGCGGTGCGCACCACCTTGGCGGGGTCGATCACGCCCTGCTTGTAGAGGTCGCCATACTGGCCGGTCTGGGCGTTCCAGCCGTAGGCGAAGTCCGTCTTCTCGCGCAGCTTGCCGACGATGATCGAGCCTTCCGATCCGGCATTCTCGGCGATCTGGCGCGCCGGAGCCTCGATCGCGCGCCGCACGATGTCGACGCCGTATCTCTGATCGGGATTGTCGACAGCGACCGCGTCGAGCGCCTTGGCCGCCCTCAGCAGGGCAACGCCGCCGCCGGGCAGGATGCCTTCCTCGACCGCGGCGCGGGTGGCGTGCAGCGCGTCGTCGACACGGTCCTTCTTCTCCTTGACCTCGACTTCCGTCGCGCCGCCGACGCGGATCACCGCGACGCCGCCGGCGAGCTTGGCCAGCCGCTCCTGCAGCTTCTCGCGATCATAGTCGGAGGTGGTCTCCTCGATCTGGGCCTTGATCTGCGTGACGCGGCCCTGGATCTCCTCCTTCTTGCCGGCGCCGTCGACGATGGTGGTGTTCTCCTTCTCGATCGCGACCTTCTTGGCGCGGCCGAGCATCTCCAGCGTGACGTTCTCCAGCTTGATGCCGAGATCCTCGCTGATGGCCGTGCCGCCGGTCAGGATGGCGATGTCCTCCAGCATGGCCTTGCGGCGGTCACCGAAGCCCGGAGCCTTGACGGCGGCGATCTTCAGGCCACCGCGCAGCTTGTTGACGACCAGCGTGGCCAGGGCCTCGCCTTCGACGTCTTCCGAGATGATGAGCAGGGGCTTCGAGGTCTGAACGACAGCTTCCAGGACCGGCAGCATTGCCTGCAGGTTGGAGAGCTTCTTCTCGTGCAGCAGGATGTAGGCGTCTTCCAGATCGGCGACCATCTTGTCGGCGTTGGTGACGAAGTAGGGCGAGAGATAGCCGCGGTCGAACTGCATGCCTTCGACGACTTCCAGCTCGGTCTCGGCGGTCTTGGCTTCCTCGACGGTGATGACGCCTTCGTTGCCGACCTTCTGCATCGCTTCCGCGATCATCTTGCCGACCGACTCGTCGCCATTGGCCGAGATCGTGCCGACCTGGGCGACTTCCTCGGAGGTCTTGATCTTCTTGGCGGCCTTGCCAAGAGCGGCGACGACTTCACCGACGGCGAGGTCGATGCCGCGCTTGAGGTCCATCGGGTTCATGCCAGCGGCAACGGCCTTGTTGCCCTCCTGCACGATCGCCTGGGCGAGAACGGTAGCGGTGGTCGTGCCGTCGCCGGCGATGTCGTTGGTCTTCGAAGCGACTTCGCGGACCATCTGGGCGCCCATGTTCTCGAACTTGTCCTCAAGCTCGATCTCCTTGGCGACGGTGACGCCGTCCTTGGTGATGCGCGGGGCGCCGAACGACTTGTCGATGACGACGTTGCGGCCCTTCGGTCCGAGGGTCACCTTCACCGCGTCGGCGAGGATGTTGACACCGCGCAGCATGCGCTCACGGGCGTCGCGGGAGAATTTTACGTCTTTTGCAGCCATGGTTAGCTCCTGACAGGGGCTCGGGAAGAGCCCGAAAACTCAGTTGATGGAGAGGCCGAAATTCAGCCGATGATGCCCATGATGTCGGATTCCTTCATGATCAGAAGGTCTTCGCCATTGAGCTTGACTTCAGTGCCCGACCACTTGCCGAACAGGATGCGGTCGCCGGCCTTGACGTCCAGGGGCACCAGCTTGCCGCTCTCGTCGCGGGCGCCGGAGCCGACGGCGATGATCTCGCCTTCCTGCGGCTTCTCCTTAGCCGTGTCCGGGATGATGATCCCGCCGGCGGTCTTGGATTCGGATTCGACCCGGCGAACGACCACGCGGTCATGAAGCGGGCGGAACTTGGACTTTGCCATGTTGTCTTCCTCGAGTGAGAACGGTGAGAACTGTTCCTCCATCCGGCGAGGCCGCCGGATATGAGTTAGCACTCACCAAAGGCGAGTGCTAACGTGGCGCTGAGATAGGCCGGCGCCTTGCCAGAGTCAAGGCGCGCGAAAGGGGCAAGCGGCGCGAAATTTTTCTCAGGCGAAACGTCACCATGAAAAGCGCCTGCTGTCGCGGGACACCGACGAGCAATCCCACCCGTCAGTCCCGGCGCTTCGGCGCTCGCAGCACCAGCAGCGGGCAGCGTTCGGCGAGCCCGTATGTGCCGGTCGAGGCAACGTCGACGTCGTCGAAAAATACCTTGGCTTCCTCGACAAGCGCGCTTACCGGCGCAAAATTGTAGATGACGGATGAGTTACGGTAGACGTCGACGGTGCCGATCACCGGCAACTCCCATCCCGTGCGTGTCGAAAGTTCGTCGCGGTCGGGAAACATCGCTTCGAATTGCTCGAGAATTCCCGTCACCGGTATGACGTAGTCCGGCGCGCCGGCGACCGCGGTCATGGCCACCCGCCATTTGAGGTCGTGAAAGGTCGAGACGCCGCCGGCCAACGCGAGGGCGCGGACATCCCGCGGATCGTCGCGTGTCTCGGGGGAAGCGTACAGCCTGATGCCGGCGCGCCCGTCTGCTTTCAGAACGCGCGCGATGGCTGAAAACAGCGCTTGCCTCGCATCCGCCCCGCCGATGACAGTGAGGCATCCGTCGCCGATCAGCGCATCGACGCTTGCGTCAGACATCGGCGGATCGAACCAGTCGCCGCGTACCGCCTTGCGCCTTTCGGTATCGCCCGGCCAGATGCCGGCGATCATGTCGGCCGACTCGTCGACCGCCGTCATCCTGGCGCCAAGCCCGGCGAGCTCCGGCGTCACGCCGAACATCACGACGTGCGATCGAGCGAGGTCGAGTTCGCGGTTATAGGCCTCGACGACTTCCGGCGGCGGCCTGAGCGGCGACCCCAGCAACTGCCAATGCCTGCGAATTGCATTCCAATGCTCTGTCATCACAAACCCGCCCGTACGATTGTGTTAGAACGCATAATCGAGGACGCTTAAGAAACCAAGCCGGGGGGCGGATGGCACGTATTGCGGTTATCACGCATGAGTTTGACGTGTTTGAACGCCGTCGCGGGCCGTTGCTGCGCCGCGACAGCCCCTACATGCTCTTCGATCTCCTGGAGGAGTTGAAGCGCCGGGGACATTCCGTTCGCATTGTTGCGGGCACGTCGGCCAGGCCAGAGGCGGATATCGCGATACTCCATGTCGACGCGACCGTGACGCCACCCGAATATGTCGAATACGCGCGCACTTATCCCTTCTGCCTCAACATCGGCGCCGCCGATATCTCGAAGCGTCGCGTCAGCGGCGCGGTGATCGACAGGGATCACAGCTGGCGAGGCCCAGTCATCGTCAAGAGCAGCCTCAACAATCTGGGAACGCGGGAGCAGACGCTCAATCGGCGATCGCGGCGCGCCGGCAGGCCGGAGCCGTTTCCCGATGCCAGGCTGCTCGATCGCTACCGCATCCACGGCTCGCTTGCGGAAGTTCCCCCGGCGGTGTTCGACCGCAAGGATCTCGTGGTGGAAAAGTTTGTTCCCGAGCCCGAGCCTGACGGCTTTGGCGCCCGCTTCTGGCTGTTTTGCGGAGAACGCGAGCGTTGTACCCGGCATGTCTCGCCGCAGAACCTGGTCAAAGGCGAAGATACGATCCGACGAGAGCCGGTTCCGGTTCCCGACGAGCTTCGCGCGCTACGGCGCGATCTCGGCTTCGACTACGGCAAATTCGATTTCGTCATGCATGAAGGCAAGGCCCTTCTGCTTGACGCCAACAAGACGCCCGGCCGCGTCCGCAACCTGTCCGCCTTCCTCGCCGCCGGCAATTCAAATCTCGCCGACGGCTTCGAAGGACTGATCCGCCAGGTAACTTAGGCGAACCTCAGATATTCATGCCGCCCGATACTTCGATCCGCTGGGCGTTGACCCAGCGATTGTCGTCGGAGAGCAGCGAGGCGATCATCGGCCCGACATCGTCGGCGACGCCGGCGCGGCCCAGCGCGGTCATCCCGGCCACGACGCGGTTGATCTCGGCGTCGTCGCGCACATGGCCGCCGTTGAAGTCGGTCGCGATCGCGCCAGGCGCCACGGTGTTGGCGGTGATGCGGCGTCCGGCAAGCTCCTTGGCGAGGTAGCGGGTGAACACCTCGACGCCGCCTTTCATCATCGCATAGGCGGACGAGCCCGGCACCGAGAAGCGCGCCAGCCCGCTCGACACGTTGATGATGCGGCCGCTGTCGTTGATCAGCGGCAGCAGCGCCTGGGTGAGGAAGAACACGCCCTTGAGATGGATGTTCATCAGCATGTCGAATTCCTCTTGCGTCGTGTCGGCGATCGGCTTGCGCAGCCCGGTACCGGCATTGTTGACGAGATAATTGAAGCGATCGCGCTGCCAGGTCTCGCGCAGCGTCTTCTTTAATGTCTCGACGAAAGCCGGGAAGCTGGCGACGGCGCCGGTGTCGAGCTCCAGGGCCGCGGCCCGGCCGCCGGCCGCTTCGATCTCGGCGACGGCCGCCTTCGCCTCATCGGCGCGCGAGCGATAGGTGAGGACGATGTCGACGCCTTTGCGGGCGAGGTTCAGCGCTGTGTTGCGGCCGAGACCGCGGCTGGCGCCGGTGATGAGGGCAATGGGACGGGTGGTCATGGCGAAATCTCCTTCTCTTCGGATGGAGATGCATATACTCGCCCATGCAGGCGATATAATCGGGCATGGATTGCCAACACTATTCAGCCTGTGCGAACAATCTGCCATGGATCGTTTTGACACCATGCGACTCTTCACCCGCGTCGTGGAGCGGCGCAGTTTCACCGCGGCAGCCGCCGATCTCGGCCTCCCGCGCTCCAGCGCAACCGCCGCAATCAAGCAGCTGGAGAAGCGGCTTGGTGTGCAATTGTTCCGCCGCACCACGCGCCATGTCACCCCGACGCCCGATGGCGAGGCCTATTACCAGCGCTGTATTGGCATCCTCGCCGACATCGAAGACGCCGAAGGCGGCTTCGGCGCCCATGACGTGCGCGGGCGCCTCAGCGTCGACGTCAATGGCCACATGGCGCGCACGTTCCTCTTGCCGGAACTGCCGGCACTGCTTGCCAGATATCCGGGCCTGTCGGTGCATATCGGCGAGGGGGACCGCCTCGTCGATCTGGTGCGTGAAGGCGTCGACTGCGTGATCCGGGCGGGCGTACTTCCCGACAGCGACATGATCGTGCGGCGTCTCGGCATCGCGCGCGAGATTACCGTCGCGAGTCCCGCCTATCTCGAACGCCACGGTGTGCCGCGCACGTTGGACGATCTTGCCGGCCATATGATGATCGGTTTCGTGTCGTCGCGCACGAGGCAAGTGATGCCGCTGGAATTCATCGCCGACGGCAAGGTTCGTGAAGTGGTCCTGCCGTCGCGAGTCACAGTCGCCAATTCAGACACAAGTGCCGCGCTGGTCCGGCTAGGCTTCGGGCTGTTCCAGGCGCCAAAACTCCGCTACGCCGACGACATCGAGGCCGGCCGGCTGGTCGAGGTGCTTCCCGACAATCCCCCGACGCCGACGCCGATCTCGGTGCTCTATCCGCCCAGCCGCCAGCTTTCGCCTCGGGTGAGGGTGTTTGTCGATTGGCTGGTGGAGATTCTGGGGCCGAAGCTGGAGGAGGCCTGAGGCAGGCAAGTGCGGCGAGGGGACGGCGCCCCCGAGTATGGCGACGGCTACAAAAACAGCCGCAACTGCGTGTGGATGATCGAGCGATAGTCGTCGATCGTGCGTCGGCCTTCTGCCTCGTCCTGCGTCAGCGCCAGCCGCACGACGCCGCCGGCAAGCTGGAAGATCAGGAACACGACCCGCCCGAACGCCTCGCGCTGATCCGCTTGAAGCATGGGCGCGACATGGTCGCAGAATATCTTCGCCTGGTGTCTCGTCTCGGCAATGTCGAGATGCTGCAGCGCCTTGTCGGCCTGGATGGCGTTCTGCAGATCCTGGATCGCCGGGTCAGCCGCGACACGGGTATAATAGTCGTCGAGCATGCGATCGGCCGCCGCCGTTACATCGCTCAACCCGTTTATCCCGGCGATGATCGCGCCGAAGCGCGCCCGGCTTTCCTCGGCAAACCGATCGTAGAGCATCGCCAGGATCGCCGACTTCGACGGAAAGTAGTGATAGACGGTCGCTATCGGCCCGCCGGCCAGCGCGCCCACCTCCTTCATCGTCACCGCGTCGATGCCCTTTTCGCCGATCAGCCGCATGGTCGTGGCGAGGATCGCGTCGATGCGCTCGCGGCTGCGCTCCTGCTTCGGCCTGCGCCTGGGTTCCGTCGCCGTTCGCTTTGCATCCGTCATGGCCCGCATCTTTCCCGGAAAAGTGCGAATTCGCGGTTGACAAGAAACATGATCAAGTATCAGTTTCATTAAATGCTGACAACTTGTCAGTTTTTCGACCGGGCTGCAAGGGAGGCATCTCGTGACTGCATCGCAAGCCGCGCAAGCGGAAGAGGGCGATTGGCTTGTCGGCAATCCGACGGGATCGCAGCTTGCCTCGGCGCTGTGGATCGGCTCGGTCGGCCTGCTCATCCTTGGGCTGCAGCCGGTTCTGCTCGGCGCCCTCTATACCGAAGGCCACGTCACCGGCGACGAGCTGGCGCTGGTCGCCACCGCCGAGATGATCGCGATAGGCATCGGGTCGGCGATCGTGGCCATGTTGCTGCCTGCCAGGAACATGCGCTGGAAGAGCGCGGCGCTGCTCGTCCTGCTCGCGCTCGCCAATTTCTGGAC
>NZ_RZRY01000321.1:0-7041 GCF_003998035.1 Mesorhizobium sp. M2A.F.Ca.ET.039.01.1.1
GGCGAAGGGGGCGTAGGCATGGGCGAGCGTGACCACCACCGCGGCCGGCGTGTTGAGGAAAGCCAGCGTCGGCTCCTTCCAGAGGCCGGTCTCGATGAAGGCGGAATTCAGCACGCCGTTATAGGCGAGCACGATCTTCCAGGCGAAGACGCGCAAGAGGTAGCTGGTCCAGAACGGCAGGGTGACGAGGAAAAGCAAAAGGTTGCGGCGGCGGCCGGCATGGAAGGCGAGGTAATAGGCGACCGGATAGGCGGTAACGACCGTCGCAAGCGTGACCAGGCCGGCAATGACCAGCGAGCGCAGCGTCACCGTCCAGTAGAGCGGATCGGTGGCGACGGTGAGGAAATTCTCCGCCGTTAGGCCGACCCCAAGCAGCGAGCCGTCATTGCCCCTGAAGGCGAGGAAGACCACAAGGCCGAGCGCAAAGAGGATCAGGAAGAATGTGACCAGCCCGCCCGGCAGCAGCATGGCGAAGCGGAAGACCGGCGAGATGCGGTTTTCCGGCAAGGGCCGTGCTGCAACGACGGTCGACGACATTGAACTGCCCATCGGAATTCTGAAATCGCCTAATGATTTTTCATATTCATGAAACTGTCAAGCTGAATCGCTTGTGCGCTGCACACGTTCGGCGTCAGCGCTCAAAGGCATCGAGCATGCGATACCAGGCAATTGCCGCGGCAACGCCGATCTGCCGAAAGGCGTGGAACGGGATCGGCCGGATCGGCGACAGCGGGAAGGGCAATTGCCTGGCATCGCCGCTGGCGAGGTAGTTCGCCATGCGCTTGCCGAGCGCGCTCATCAGGCCGACGCCCCTGCCCTGGCAGCCGACGACGGCAAGCAGGCCCTTTTCCGGTTCATGCAGATGCGGCAGGTGATCCGGCGTCAGCGCCACTCGGCCGAACCAGCGCTTCTCGATGGCGATGCCGGCAAGCGCCGGATAGAGGCGGGTGAGCGCGCGTTCGAGATGCGCCCAGTCCGCGGCGCTTGAGGGCCGCGCCATGCGGCCGCGGCCGCCCAGCACCATGCGGCCATCGGGACTCCGGCGGTAGTAGACCAGGATGCGACGGGAATCGGAAACGGCCTGCCCGCCAGGCAGGATGCCGGCGGCAAGCTCCGCCGGTAGCGGCGCGGTGGCGATCTGGAAGGAATGCAGCGGCACGATGGTCTGGGCAAGCCCGGGCAGCAGGCCATCCGTATAGGCATTGGTGGCAAGTACGACCGATCTGCCCCGCAACTCGGCGCCGCCTTGCGTCGAGACCCGCCAGACGCCGGCCTCCTTGGCGAGCTTCACCACTCGCTGCTGCTCGGCGATGCCGGCGCCGGCGGCCGAAGCGACGCGGGCCAGTTCGAGCGTATAGGACAGCGGATCGATGATTCCAGCGCGGCGGTCGAGCCAGCCGCCGAGATAGCCCCTGGCGCCGGTCATCGCCGCGATCTCGGCCTGGTCGAGCAGCTTGACGTCGGCGCCGCGCGAGCGCCATTGGCGGTCGCGGTTGGCGGCGGCCTTCAGCGCTGTCTCGGTGTGCGCCGCCTGGATCCAGCCATTGCGCGTAAACGGCACTGCCAGCTTCTCGTCGCGGATCACGTCGAACACGGCATCGGCCGTCGAGGCGGCGAACGCGACCAGGGCTTCACCACGCTCCTTGCCGAAATGTTCAATCAGCCATTCCGGATCGTATTTGAGGCCGGGAATGACCTGGCCGCCATTGAGACCGGAAGCGCCCTGCCCGATCGCACCAGCATCCAGCACCTGAACGGAAAGGCCGGCCCGCGCCGCATGCAGCGCGGTCGACAGGCCCATGATGCCGCCGCCGACAATGATCGCGTCGAACGTGCCGCCGGATGACAGTTCGGACCGGAAGGCCGGCGCCGTTTGGGGTTTCCGCCAGACCGGATCGAAGAAGGCTGCGGGCAAAGATCACCTCGGCGCTGAAACTTCGTGAAAATCCTATTGTCAATTTCATGAATTTGAAAGAGCGCTCGATAGGCCAGACAAATCCTGGCTATGTGACAGCACAGCCATGGCCCATAAACCTTGGCATCGACGGGATAGACGTTTGCGCTAAATCCGGGGAAAGTGCCGCGCGACAATCGAGAGGAATGATGCCATGACCGATCCGACCCGCCTGCCTGCCGAAGGACTTTTCGTCGGCCGCGCCAGAACCAGCGCCGCTTCTCATCCGCTGGTGGTGACGGCACGGGACGGCGAAGTGATCGACATCACCTCGAGCGCGGCGCCGACGGTGCGCGATCTTTGCGAGTTGAAGGATCCCGCCGACTACCTGCGCTCAGCCAAGGGTAAGGCGATCGGCGTGCTCGCCGACATCGCGGCAAACAGCTTCGAGGCCAAGCGCGACGCCGCGAAGCCCATCCTGCTTTCGCCCGTCGATCTGCAGGCGATCAAAGCCTCCGGCGTCACCTTCGTGGTCAGCCTGCTCGAGCGCGTCATCGAGGAGCAGGCGCGCGGCTCGGCGGAAAAGGCCGACGCCATCCGCGCCGACATCGCCAGCCTGATTGGCCATGACTTGTCGAAGCTCAAGCCCGGTTCGCCGGAAGCGATGGAAATCAAGGCCAAGCTGATCTCGCGCGGGGCCTGGTCGCAATATCTGGAGGTGGGTATCGGCCCGGACGCCGAAATCTTCACCAAATGCCAGCCGATGGCGTCCGTCGGCTTCGGCGCCGATGTCGGCCTGCACCCCGTCTCCACCTGGAACAATCCCGAGCCGGAGATCGCCATGATAGCCGACAGCTCGGGTCGCATCGTCGGCGCCACGCTTGGCAACGACGTCAACCTGCGCGATGTCGAGGGGCGCTCGGCGCTGCTGCTCGGCAAGGCCAAGGACAACAATGCTTCCGCCTCGCTCGGACCGTTCATCCGGCTGTTCGACGAGACCTTCTCGATCGCCGACGTCAAGCGCGCCACGGTGCGACTCAGCGTCGAGGGCGAGGACGGCTTCTCGCTGGAAGGCGCCAGCTCGATGGCCGAAATCAGCCGTTCGCCGGAAGAACTGGTCAAGGCGGCGATGGGGCCGCATCACCAGTATCCGGACGGGCTGGCGCTTTATCTCGGCACCATGTTCGTGCCGTCGAAGGATCGCGGCGAGAAGGGCAAGGGCTTCACCCACAAGGTCGGCGATATCGTCACCATCTCGTCGGAAAAGCTCGGCGCTCTCACCAACCGCGTGCGCCTGTCGCCGGACTGTCCGCATTGGACTTATGGCGCCAGCCATCTGATGCGCGACCTGGCGAAGGCCAATCTTCTCTAGCGCCCAACCGAGGCGACGTTGTCCAACCCCGCCGCAGAGAGCGAGCGCTAACGGCAACGCCTGCCCGAGAAAATAGCGCCTGAACTGATGCAATCTGATGGGATTGCTGATGGCGCGCGAAGCTGTGCCAACATCCATTGGCGATGGAGGCTTGCCATCGTCTGAAAAAGGGAATGCTCTGGACGTTCCGGTCGGCGCTGGCAGGAGACGTGGACAAAGGCCGCGTCGCGCCGATCCAGGAGGAGAGTTTCAACATGGGAGGAAATCGAATGCTTTCGCGGCTAAGACTGCTCGTGCTTGGCTTGATCGCGCTCATCGCCATTCCGGCGATGGCTGAGGCCAAGACGTTCTACTGGATTTCACATGGCGGCCCGGCCGACCCGGTCTGGACCTATTTCCTGGCCGGCGCCAAGCAATGGGCAAGCGACACCGGCAATAAGGTCAACACGTCGTTCCACAATGGCGACGTTGCCTCGCAGCAGGAGGCGATCCGCGCCGCCATCTCGGCCAAGGCCGACGGCATCGTCACCACCAGCCCCGATCCGGGCAGCCTGATCGAGCTCGCCAAGGAAGCGCGCGCGGCCAACATCCCGATCATCAACTTCAACACACCCGACCCGAAAGCCAACTTCAACGCCTATGTCGGCGGCGACAACGTCACCTTCGGCAAGCACTGGGCGCAATACCTGGTCGACAAGGGCCTTGTGAAGAAAGGCGACTTCGTCTGGATGCCGGTCGAGGTTCCCGGCGCCACCTATGGCGTGCAGGAAGAGGAAGGCATCAAGAGCGTCTTCGAGCCGCTCGGCATCACCTATGAAATCACCGAGGCCACGCTCGACCAGGCCGAAGTGATCAGCCGCATGGCCGACTATCTCACCGCGCACAAGGGCAAGGTGAAGGCGATCATCGGCCTCGGCGACCTCGTCACCGGCTCGATCAAGCGGGTGTTCGACCAGGTCGGCGTCAAGGCGGGCGAGATCCCGGTCGTTGGCTGGGGCAATTCGCTCGACACCACGCAGGAAGTGCTGAACGGCTATGTCAACGCCGCGCAGTGGCAGGACCCGCAGGCGACCAGCTATGTGGCGCTGTCGCTCGCCAACATGGCCGCCAGCGGCATCCCCCCGGGCTTCAATGTCATCACCGGCGCGCTCTACGAGAAGGACACCGCCGGCGTCTACGACAAGATCCTGTCCGGCAAATAAGTTCCCGCGCGATTGACCAGCGCCGCGCTTTGCACCTGAAGCGCGGCGCTGGATGCTACCGCCGCCGGCGCCCGCCGCCATACCCGGCGCGAAATCCGGCCAGTTTCAATCATGTCACGGGTATCTCGTGGAAAATCATTCCTTCGTCCAGCGCCTGATCGGCAGGTCAGAATTCGGCCCCCTTGTCCTGCTCGTCGTCGAGTTGGTCGTGTTCTGGGCCATCAATCCGGACTTCCTCTCGCCGCAGAACATCTCCAACATCCTGGCCTTCACCGTCGAGCTCGGCCTGATCGCGCTGGCGATGACGCTGTTGATGACATCGGGTGAATTCGACCTTTCCGTCGGCTCGCTGTTCGGCTTCTCGCCAGTGCTGATGTGGACGCTGTTCAACAGCGGCGTCACCTCGCTGGAGGTGGGCCTGCTGATCGCGCTAATCGTTGCCGCGCTGATCGGGCTGGTCAATGGCTGGTTCGTCACCCAGCTCAAGATCCCGTCCTTCCTGGTCACGCTCGGAATGCTGCTGGTCGTGCGCGGCACGGCGCTCTTCGTCACCGACGGCTTCCCGCAGCGGACCTGGAGCGCCGAAGGCAGCTGGCTGGCCGATATCCTCGTCGGCGACTTCTATGTCGGGCCGTTCCGCATCTACGCCTCGCTTTTCTGGTTCATCGGCGCCGCGATCATCCTTGGCTATGTGCTGACGCAGAGCCGGACCGGCAACTGGATCCAGGCCGCCGGCGGCAATCCCAATGCGGCGCGCGCCCGCGGCGTCAACGTCAACCGCGTCAAGGTCGGTCTGTTCGTCCTGTCGGCGGTGATGGCTTCGCTGGCCGGCGTGATCTCGTCGCTGCGCACCTCCGCGGCCAACCCCAACAGCGGCACCGGCTATGAGCTCGAGGTTATCGCCATGGTGGTGATCGGCGGCACGGCGCTGACGGGGGGACGCGGCACCATCATCGGCACGGTGCTCGGCATCCTGATCCTGCGCGTCATGCGCAACGGCATCGTGCTGATCGGGGTGCCGGGGCTTGCCTACAACATCTTCATCGGCGCGATCATCCTCGGCATGATGGCGCTGCATTCGTGGCTCGAACGCCGGCACCAGGCAGGGACTTAAGACGATGGCCGAGCCTCTGATCCGCATGGCAAACATCCGCAAGTCCTACGGGCGCGTGCAGGCGCTGGTGGACGCCAATTTCCACGTCAACGAAAAGGAGATCGTCGGCCTGCTCGGCGACAACGGCGCCGGCAAGTCGACATTGATCAAGGTGCTGTCGGGCGCCGTGCCGCTGACCAGCGGCGACATCTTCGTCCGCGGCAAGAAGGTCAATTTCCGCAGCACCAGCGACGCAATCGCTGAGGGCATCGAGACGATCTACCAGGACTCGGCGCTGGTCACGCAGCTGTCGATCGCGCGCAACCTGTTCCTCGGCCGCGAGCCGATCAAGCCGCCGCGCTTCCTGAACCGCATGGACCAGGAGGCGATGAACGCGGTGGCGCGCGACCTTCTGCGGCAAGTCGGCATCACCAAGAACATCCCGCCGACGACGCCGATCGGCTCGCTGTCGGGCGGCGAGCGGCAGGCGGTCGCAATCGCGCGCGCCATGCATTTCGACAGTGATCTCATCATCCTCGACGAGCCGACCAACAATCTCGGCGTCGCCGAGACGCAAGGTGTCTTGAGCTTCGTGCGCAGCGCCCGCGACTCCGGTCATTCCTGCATCTTCATCGCGCATAACATCCACCACGTCTTCCAGGTGGTCGACCGCATCGTGGTGATGCGCCGGGGCAAGGTGGTGGCCGACGACATCGATCCGAAGAAGACGACGGTGGCCGAGGTCGAGCGCGTCATCACCGGCATGTCGGACAAGGAAATCCGGGATGCGATCACCGACGGCCGGGAATCGCATGGCTGATTTCGGCAGACTTTGACTTGGCGTGACAGGGGCTCGCATCCCATCCTATGACTGGACCCATGAAAGCCACCGTAGCCGACATCGCCAGGAGCTGCGGCCTGTCGACCGCGACCGTCGACAGGGTGCTGAACAACCGTCCGGGCGCAAGTGCCGCCAACCGGCAGCGCGTGATGGAAGCGGCCAAGCAGCTCGGCTATCTGCCGACACTCGACCAGGTCGTGCTGCCCTCGAAGCCGGCGCATCTCGAATTCTTCCTGCCGATCGGGTCCAACGCCTTCATGGCCGATCTTGCCCATCACATCGAGGACTATGCGGCGCGCCTGCCCCTGGTCGCGTCGTGCCGCATCCACAATCTTGCCGGCATTTCGCCCAGCGCGCTGCAGAGCGCTGTGGAGAATCTGTCGCTCAAGGCCAATGGCGTCGGCGTCATCGCCGTCGATCACCCGCGCACGCGCAACATCTTGCGCGAGCTGGTCGAGGCGGGAATCAGGCTGGTCACGCTGGTCTCAGACGTGCCAGCGGCGCCCCGCTCGGCCTATGTCGGCATCGACAACCGCGTGGCGGGCCGCACAGCGGCGCTGCTGATGGGGCGCTTCCTCGGCGGCCGCACCGGGCATCTGGCGATGATGGTCGGCTCGCGCTCCTATCGCGGCCATGAAG
>NZ_RZRY01000322.1:0-7026 GCF_003998035.1 Mesorhizobium sp. M2A.F.Ca.ET.039.01.1.1
GGGCCTGCGCGTCAATCTCGTCGCCTCGCCTTTCGAGCAGCCGCTCGGACAGCGCAGCTTCGCCGAGATCTGGTCGCGACAGACGCGCTGGGCGCGGCTGCGCCGGGTCACGTTCCCGCTGTTCTTCACGCCAGAGATCCTGACCGGCGCGGCGGCGCCGCTCCTGCTGGCGCTGGTTGCCGCGGCAAGCGCCGGCGTCAGCCTGTCCACCACGGCTTTGTGGGTGCTGGCGATCGCCTACCTGCCGGAATGCCTGCTGGCCTTGGCCAAGGGCTGGTACCTGTCGCCGCGCAGCGTCACCGCGATGATCGCGCGTGACGCCATGCTGCCGGCCATCTGGGCGCGCGCCTGGTTCGGCGGCGCCGTCGAATGGCGCGGCAATGAGATGACCATCCGCACCCGCGCGCTGACAGAACTTGAGGAGATCGCCTGATCTCCCACGATGTTTTCCGGCTTATTTTGCCGCCTTCAGCGCCTGCTCGATGTCCTCCAGCAGATCGTCGGTGTCCTCCAGGCCGACCGAGAGCCTGAGCGTGCCGGGGCCGATGCCGAGCTCGGCACGTGCCTCGTCACTCAGGTTCTTGTGCGTCGTCGTCGCCGGATGGGTGATCAGGCTCTTGGCGTCGCCGAGATTGTTGGAGATCAGCACGATGTCGAGCGCGTTCTGGAAGGCGAAGGCCGCCTGCTTGCCGCCCTTGACGTCAAGGCAGATCAATGTCGAACCGCCCGACATCTGCTTCTTGACGATATCGGCCTGCGGATGATCGGCGCGGCCGGGATAGATGACGCGCGCGATCTCCAACCGGCCGGCCAGGAAATCGGCGATCCTGCCGGCGCTCTCGGTCTGCTGGCGCACGCGCAGCGGGAGCGTCTCCAGCCCCTTGAGCAGCGTCCACGCGTTGAAGGGCGACAGGCTGGGGCCGGTGTGGCGGAAATAGTCGTGCAGGTTTTCGTCGATCCATTTCTTGTCCGACAGGATGACGCCGCCGAGGCAGCGGCCCTGGCCGTCAATATGCTTGGTCGCCGAATAGACGACGATGTGAGCGCCGAGCTGCAGCGGCTTCTGCTGCAGCGGCGTGGCAAAGACGTTGTCGACGATAACGCGCGCGCCGATCGAATTGGCGAGCTTGGCGACCGCGGCGATGTCGACCACTTCCAGCGTCGGATTGGTCGGGCTTTCCAGGAAGAACAGCTTGGTGTTCGGGCGAACCGCCTTTTCCCAGTTGGCGATGTCGGTGCCGTCGATCAGCGTCGCCTGGATGCCGTAGCGCGGCGCCAGCGTCTCCACCACCCAGCGACAGGAGCCGAACAACGCGCGCGCCGCAACGATGTGGTCTCCTGCCTTCACGCTGCAGAGCAGGGCGGCGGAAACGGCGGCCATGCCGGAGGCGGTGGCGCGGGCATCCTCGGCGCCTTCCAGAGCGCACATGCGCTTTTCGAACATGTCGACGGTCGGGTTGGCGTAGCGCGAATAGATGAAGCCCGGTTCCTCGCCCTTGAAGCGGGCTTCCGCCGCCTGCGCCGTCTCATAGACATAGCCCTGCGTGAGATACATCGCCTCTGCGGTCTCGCCGTACTGGGAACGCAGCGTTCCGCCATGCACGAGTGCCGTTTGAGGTTTCCAGTTGCGCTTCTTGGTGCTCATAGCCCTGCTTCCAGACATAAAAAAACCGGCCGCGAAGTCGCAACCGGTCCATATAGCCTTGCGGCTCGACGGTCCTTTAGCGACTTGTTTAACGTGGCTGCAAGCCGACCGGCCAAATCACCACGGGATAACGACCCTTTAAATGAGCGCCGCGCTTGCGTCAATTGCCGGCTTCATTAAGAGGTTTGTACCAGCCGGACGGCAAGAGCCTGCCTAGGTCCTCGCCCGGCCTTGTGAACGGAGCCAGCCTTTGCGGCAGACAGGCATTCTTCCGGATCAGGACATCGCGGCGCTGTTTGAGGCGAACGCGCTCAAGTCGCCGCGCGCGCTGGACACCAACCAGATCCAGCCGGCCAGCCTCGATCTCAGGCTCGGCGACAAGGCCTATCGCGTGCGCGCCTCCTTTCTGCCGGGGCCCGATCATCTGGTCGCCGACAAGCTCGAACGGCTGAAGCTTCACGAGATAGACCTCACCGGCGGCGCGGTGCTGGAAACCGGCTGCGTCTATATCGTGCCTTTGCTGGAAAGCCTGGCATTGCCGGCCGAGGTTTCGGCCTCGGCCAATCCGAAGAGCTCGACCGGCCGCCTCGACATCTTCACGCGGGTCATGACCGATCGCGGCCATGAGTTCGACAAGATCGCCGCCGGCTATCACGGGCCGCTCTATCTCGAAGTCAGCCCGCGCACCTTCCCGATCGTCGTGCGCGCCGGCTCGCGGCTGTCGCAGATCCGTTTCCGCATCGGCAATGCCGTGCTTTCGGAAAGCCAGCTGCGCGACCTTCACCGTGCCGAGATGCTGGTCGCCACCGAGCCGCCCAATATTTCCGGCGGCGGCATCGCGCTCTCCATCGACCTCGACGGCGACAAGGACGGGCTTGTCGGTTATCGCGGCAAGCACCACACCGGCCTGGTCGATGTCGACAAGCGCGCCGCGCAGGATGTCGTCGACTACTGGGAGCCGATCTATAAGAGCGGCGCCGGCGAGATCGTGCTCGACCCTGACGAATTCTACATCCTGGTCAGCCGCGAAGCGGTGCACGTGCCGCCGCTCTATGCCGCCGAGATGACGCCCTTCGATCCGCTGGTCGGCGAGTTCCGCGTCCACTATGCCGGCTTCTTCGATCCGGGCTTCGGCCATTCCGCCGCCGGCGGCAGCGGCAGCCGCGCCGTGCTCGAAGTGCGCAGCCACGAAGTGCCTTTCATCCTCGACCACGGCCAGATCGTTGGCCGCCTCGTCTACGAGCACATGCTGAAGCGTCCGCAGGCGCTCTACGGCACCGATCTCGGCTCGAACTATCAGGCGCAGGGCCTGAAGCTTTCCAAGCATTTCAGGGCCGCGCGCTGAGCTGCCAACCTCCCCCCTTGAGGGAGGGGGAGATGCCCGGCAGGGCAGAGGGGAGCGCGAAGGATCGCGGCCTTTGTATTTGAGGCAGGTGAGGGCTTCCGAGGTCTGAGCTTGAACGAGTGGAGACGCTGGCGGGACAGCGCCCCCCTCTGGCCTGCCGGCCATCTCCCCCACGAGGGGGAGATCACCCTTCCTACAGCGCCTTCACCGCCACCTTCACCGGATTTTCGATCTCCAGCGGATTGCGCAGCGGAAGCCCGAAATCCGGCGCCTCGATCTCGAACGTGTCGCCGGCCTCGGTCTTGATGCCGTCGGCGAAGGAGAGCGTCGCGGTGCCGAACATATGCACATGCACGTCGCCCGGCTGGCGGAAGGCCGAATATTTGAAGTGGTGGTGCTCGAGATTGGCGATGGTGTGCGACATGTTCGCCTCGCCCGACAGGAACGGCTTTTCCCAGAGCAGCTTGCCGTCGCGCCAGATGCGCGATGCGCCGCGGATGTCGGCCGGCAGGTCGCCGATCAGGATCTCGGGGCCGAACGAGGCATTGCGCAGCTTGGAATGGGCGAGGAACAGATAGTTCACCCGCTCGGTGACATGATCGGAGAACTCGTTCGACAGCGTGAAGCCGACGCGGAACGGCGCGCCATCATCGCCGATGACATAGATGCCGGCGATCTCGGGCTCCTCGCCGCCGTCCTGCGCGAAGGCCGGCGACATCAGCGGCGCGCCCGGCGCCACCGCCATCGTGCCGTTGCCCTTGTAGAACCATTCCGGCTGCACGCCGACCTGGCCTTTGGCCGGCTTGCCGCCTTCGAGCCCCATGCGGAACATCTTCATGGAATCGGTGAGCTCCTGCTCGCCGCCCTCGCTGAGCTTCTTGTGCATGGAATCGCGCGTCGCCGCGGAGCCGAGATGCGTCAGCCCGGTGCCGGTGAGATGCAGATGCGCCGGGTCCGGATGGTTGATCGGCGAGACCAGCCTCCCCCTCTTGTAGGCGGCATCGAGATCGACCGTCTCGCCATAGCCCTTGCGCTCGATTAGCGCTTCGAGCCCGATGCCGGTGCGCGCGGCCTCCATCGCCAGCGAATAGACGCTGCGCGCGCCATTGATGACCCTGGTCTTGCCGCCGCCATTGCGGGCGACGACGCGGATCGTCTCGGCGTCGTCGAGGATCTGGGAGATCAGCATGTTCGAATCCTCTCTCATTTAGCGGCCGCCCGCGGGCAAGCCTTACCCGGCGCGGCGTGGAGCGATCCCCGCCGCGGTTGAAACTCTTCGTCCGGATTGCGTTCGCGCGCTCGGTCCTTGTGCGGACTTCTTGGCGCCGACGGGTTGCCGGCAGCGTCGCGATCTGGAACCCGTATGCCTCCTGAACTTTGTTCCGGCCCTTAAGCCTTGTTCTTGTTGTAGACGTCGAAGATGACGGCGCCGAGCAGCACCAGGCCCTTGACCACCTGCTGCCAGTCGACATTGACGCCCATGATCGACATGCCGTTGTTCATCACGCCCATGATGAAGCCACCGACCACGGCGCCGATCACCTGGCCGACGCCGCCCATTGCCGAGGCGCCGCCGATGAAGACGGCCGCGATCACGTCGAGCTCGCTGCCGAGGCCAGCGGCCGGCACGGCCTGGCCGAGGCGCGCCGCGATGATCAGGCCGCCGAGCGCCGACAGCACGCCCATGTTGATGAAGACCAGCAGCGTCAGCCGTTCGGTGTTGATGCCCGAGAGCTGCGCCGCCTTGGCGTTGCCGCCCATGGCGTAGATACGGCGGCCGATGGTCATGCGCTTGGTGACGAAGACGAACAGCGAGATGAGCACACCCATCACCAAGAGCACGACCGGCAGGCCCCGGTAGCTGGCGAACTGGAACACCAGGAACAGCGCCAGCGCGCTGCCGACCAGCGTCTTGATCACGAACAGCGGGAAGGGCTCCGCCTCATAGCCATGGCGCTCGCGCTTGCGCCGCGTCCTGAAACCGAAATAGGCATAGGCGAGCACGGCGATCAGGCCGAGCACGATCGTTGTCATATGCAGCGTCAAGCCGCTGCCGACGATGGTCTTGCCGGCGGCATTGACCGTCGGCGGGATCAGCACAAGCGGGCCGATGACGTCCGGGATGAAGCCCGAGCTCAGCGCCTTGAAGCTGTCCGGCAGCGGGCCGACCGACGAGCCGCCGCCGAGCAGCGCCTGGCAGATGCCGCGGAAGATCAGCATGCCGGCCAGCGTCACGATGAAGCTCGGTATCTTGTGATAGGCGATCCAGTAGCCTTGCGCCGCGCCGATCAGCGCGCCGACGATCAGGCAGACGATCGAGACCACCAATGGATTCGAGAATATGCCGAGCGGCCAGATGACCATCATCATCGCGGCAAGCGCGCCGATGAAGCCTGCCACCGATCCCACGCTGAGGTCGATATAGCCGGCGACGATCACCAGGAGCATGCCCAGCGCCATCACGATGATGAACGAGTTCTGCTGCACCAGGTTCGAGAGGTTGACCGGTTTGAACAGCGTGCCCGACGTCGTGTACTGGAAGAACAGCATGATGACGATCAGCGCGATGATCAGGCCGTATTCGCGCAGGTTCGTCGTCAGCGCCGACACGGCGATGCGTGGACCCTGCTTGACGTCTTCGGCTGTGCCGCTTTGCGGTGCGGGAGCGCTTTCTGTGCTCATGATGCTTTTTTTCCTTCTCCGCGAACGATGGCGCGCATGATTTTTTCCTGGCTGGCTTCGCTTGCCGCCATTTCGCCGACGATACGCCCTTCGTTCATCACATAGATGCGGTCGGTGATGCCGAGCAATTCGGGCATTTCCGACGAGATGACGATGATCGCTTTGCCCTCGGCGGCGAGGCGGGCGATGATCGTATAGATTTCGTACTTGGCGCCGACGTCAATGCCGCGGGTCGGCTCGTCGAGGATCAAGACTTCCGGATCGGCGAACAGCCATTTCGACAGCACCACCTTCTGCTGGTTGCCGCCCGAAAGGTTGCCTGTCAGCTGATAGACGCTGGAGGCGCGGATATTGGTCTTCTTGCGGTAGTCGTTGGCGACGCTCATCTCGCGCATGTCGTCGATGACGCCGCGGCTGGAAACGCCGCCAAGATTGGCCAAGGTCACATTGTGCTTGATGTGGTCGATGAGGTTGAGGCCGTAGGTTTTGCGGTCTTCCGTCACATAGGCGATGCGGTTCTCCACCGCCTTGCTCACCGACGAGAGGTCGAGCGGTTTGCCGTGGAGCGACACCTCACCGGTGATGTGCCGGCCGTAGGAGCGGCCGAACAGGCTCATCGCGAATTCGGTGCGGCCGGCGCCCATCAGCCCCGCAATACCCACCACCTCGCCCTTGCGCACATTGAGGTTTACGTTCTTGATCACCTGCCGCTCGGCGTGGATGGGGTGGTAGACCGACCAGTCCTTCACCTCGAAAATGACGTCGCCGATCTGCGGCTCGCGCGGCGGGTAGCGGTCGTCGAGGGAACGGCCGACCATCGAGGTGATGATGCGGTCTTCCGAGATGTCCTTCCTCGGCAAGGTCTCGATGGTGCGCCCGTCGCGGATCACCGTCACATTGTCGGCGACACGGTTCACCTCGTTCAGCTTGTGCGAGATCAGGATCGAGGTCATGCCCTGGCGCTTGAACTCGAGCAGGAGGTCGAGCAGCGCCTGGCTGTCCTTTTCGCTGAGCGAGGCCGTCGGCTCGTCCAGAATCAGGAGCTTCACTTCCTTGCTGAGCGCCTTGGCGATCTCGACCAGCTGCTGCTTGCCGACACCGATATTGGTGATCAGCGTCTTGGGATCCTCCTTGAGCCCGACCTTCTTGAGCAGGGCGGCCGTGCGCGTCTCATTGGCGTCCCAGTCGATGACGCCATAGCTGGCGTGCTCGTTGCCGAGGAAGATGTTTTCCGCGATCGAGAGCATCGGCACCAGGGCAAGCTCCTGGTGGATGATGACGATGCCCATATGCTCGCTGTCGTGAATGCCTTTGAAATTGCATTCCTGGCCGCGAAAGATGATTTGGCCATCAT
>NZ_RZRY01000323.1:0-7023 GCF_003998035.1 Mesorhizobium sp. M2A.F.Ca.ET.039.01.1.1
GTGCTAGCCTACATTTTTGTTTTCGGCGTCTTCCGCTCGGTGCAATGGGCCTCGACCGGCAATCTTTCCTATTCGGACATCGCGCCGGAGCAGCTCGCCCGCTTCAGCGCGCTCTATTACATCCTGTGGCAGCTTGCGGTGGCGATCAGCGTCGGCCTTGCGGCCGCGCTGCTGTCGCTGCTTGCCGGCGGCGGCAAGGCCAGCGTCGACGACTATCGCATCCTGTTCGTCATCGAAGGGCTGATCACGCTTTGCGCGCTGTCGGCTTACCTGCGGCTGACGCCGCGTGACGGCGCCCATGTCAGCGGCCACGGCGCGCATATGAGCACCGACTGACAGGTCAAGCTGCGGCCTGCGCCGGCATTATTCCGCAAAGGTAACCCAGTCCTCGAGTGGAGCGCGGTCGGTGCGGAACTCGTTTTCGGGCTTGGACGTGTCCTCATAGCCGAGCGCCATGCCGCAGACGACGATTTCCTCGTCGGGAATGTTGAGCACCGGCCTGATCTGCCGATGGTAAGGAGCGAAGGCCGCCTGCGGGCAGGTATGCAGCCCCCTGCCCCGTGCAGCGACCATGATGTTCTGCAGGAACATGCCGTAGTCGATCCACGAGCCCTGGTTCAGTCTCCGGTCGATCGTGAAGATCATGCCGACAGGCGCATCGAAGAAGATGAAGTTGCGGTCGTGCTGCGCCCGCATCTTGTCGACCTCGCGCCGGCCGATGCCCAGCGCGCCGTAAAGCCCAAAGCCATTGGCGCGCCGACGGGTCAGATAGGGCTCGAAGAACTGGTCGGGATAATAGCGATACTCGTCCCGCTCGGCCTTTTCGGCGCGGATGCCGGAGTTGAGGATCGCGTCGCTGATGCGCTGCTTGACCTCGCCCCTGGTCACATAGACGCGCCAGGGCTGCATGTTGGTGCCGGACGGCGCGCGCGCGGCGACCGCGAGGATCGCGCGGATCGTATTGTCATCGACCATATCGGACAGGAAAGCGCGCACCGACCGGCGCGACGTGATCGCCTCATCGACGATCTCCGCATCCGACGCGATCCGGATGTTCTTCTCAAGCATGGGTCGTCCCTTTCGGCATGGCCAGAAACCCGCAACCCGGTTCCCTTGACGACCATCCGCAGACTATGAACTAAGAGTGGTCTCCGACCGGGCGCCCCACTCGCCGCTCGTGTGCGAGGCTTTGCATCAACCGCCGAAAACGCGCAAGCAAATCTTGTGGCCTATGAAAATCTCCTTGATTTTTTCATGATTTTATTCTCTCATGAAATTTATCCAGATTTTTTCACGAGAAGCTTTTGAGCTCGACCACAGCCAGATCTGAGCAGGACAATGGCGACCGGCTGCTGGCCGGCGACATCCGCGCGCTCCGCAAAGCGCGCGGCCTCACGCTCAGTGAAATTGCGCTCAAGTTGGGCCGTTCGGTGGGTTGGGTCAGCCAGGTCGAGCGCGGCCTCTCGGTGCCTTCGGTCGGCGACTTGCGGGCCTTCGCCGATCTCTTCGATGTGCCGATCAGCCTGTTCTTCAGTCATGACGTGCCCGCTGAGGAAGAACGTGGGGTGATCGTGCGCGCCGGTCGCCGCCGCGTGCTTGGCACAAGCGAAACGGGTCTGGTGGAGGAGCTTCTGTCGCCCGATCTCGGCGGTAGTTTCGAGGTAGTGCGCTCGGTGTTCGCGCCCGGCGCCGAGATGAAGGCCGCAGCACTTCGGCCGACCGAGGAGGCCGGATACATCGTCTCTGGACTGTTCGACATCGAGATCGCGGGCGTCTGGCATCGGCTTGGCGAAGGCGACTCGTTTCGCTTCGAGGGCAAGCCATATCGCTGGCGCAATCCGGGCACCGAGCCGGCCGTGGTGATCTGGGTGGTTTCACCACCGGTATATTGAACATTGCATGCCGCCCAAAAGTGTCCAGCGGTTTTGGGGCAACGGCATGCATCAAAGGAAGCAAAGCGCGACATGTCGCGCTTTGAACTTGAGGAGAAAAACATGGCCGGTTTGCCGACCACGGCACGCGTGGTGATCATCGGAGGCGGTGTCGTCGGCTGCTCGTCGCTTTATCATCTGTGCAAGGCGGGCTGGACAGACTGCGTGCTTCTGGAAAAGAACGAGCTGACCTCTGGCTCAACCTGGCATGCCGCCGGCAACGTGCCGACCTTCTCCTCGTCCTGGTCGCTGATGAACATGCAGCGCTATTCCACCGAGCTCTACCGGGGCCTGGCCGGGGCCGTCGACTATCCGATGAACTACCATGTCACCGGCTCGCTCCGACTCGCCCACACCAGCGAACGCATGCAGGAATTCCAGCGCGCCAAGGGCATGGGCCGCTACCAGGGCATGGACATCGACGTGGTCGGCCTCGACGAGATCAAGCGACGCTACCCCTTCATCGAGACGCATGAGCTGAAGGGCGCGCTCTATGATCCGAGCGACGGCGACATCGACCCGGCGCAGCTGACTCAGGCGCTGGCCAAGGGCGCGCGCGACATGGGCGCGAAAATCATCCGTTTCTGCCCGGTCAGCGGCGTGCGCCGCGAGAACGGCGAATGGGTGGTCGAAACACCGCAAGGCGAAATCCGCTGCGAGATCGTCATCAACGCCGCCGGCTACCGCGCCGCCGAGGTTGGAAAGATGTTCGGCCGCGACGTGCCGATGATGGTGATGAGCCATCAGTACATATTGTTTGAGGAGATCCCTGAGCTCGCCGCCTGGACGAAGGAGCAGGGCCATAAGCTGCCGCTGCTGCGCGACGTCGATACCTCCTACTACCTGCGCCAGGAAAAGAGCGGCATGAATCTCGGCCCCTATGAGCGCAATTGCCGCGCGCATTGGGCGACCCACAACGATCCGATGCCGGAGGATTTCTCCTTCCAGCTCTTCCCCGACGATCTCGACCGTCTCGAGCACTATCTCGCCGACGCCGTCGCCCGCGTGCCGATCCTCGGCACGGCCGGCCTCTCCAAGGTGATCAACGGGCCGATCCCTTATGCGCCCGACGGCAACCCGCTGATCGGGCCGATGCCCGGCGTGCCCAACGCCTTCGAGGCCTGCGTCTTCACCTTCGGCATCGCGCAAGGCGGCGGCGCCGGCAAGGTGCTGGCCGAATGGGTCACGGAGGGCCAGACCGAATGGGACATGTGGTCTTGCGACCCGCGCCGCTTCACCAGCTTCGCCTCGGCACCCGATTATTGCGTCGCCAAGGGGATGGAGATCTACGGCAACGAATACGCCATCCAGTTCCCGCGCCATGCCTGGCCGGAGGGGCGCAACCGCAAGCTTTCGCCGCTGCATGAGCGCGTCAAGGCGCTGGGCGGCCAGTTCGACGCCTATAATGGCTGGGAACGCGCCACCTGGTATGCGAGGCCCGGCGACGACACCTCCGAGGAAGCGACGCTGACCTTCCGCCGTGACGGGCCGTGGCAGCGCGCCGTGCGCGAGGAATGCCTCGCCGTGCGCGACGCTGCAGGCATCCTCGATCTGCCCGGCTTCTCGCGCTTCAACCTCGAAGGTTCGGGCGCAGCCGACTGGCTGGCGCTGCAGGTCACCGGCCTGGTGCCAAAACCCGGCCGCATCGGGCTCGTCTATTTCGCGGACGACAAGGGCCGCATCGTCACCGAAATGTCGGTGGTGCGTCACCGCGAAGACCTGATGACGCTGATCACTGCCGCGGTGGCGCAATGGCACGACTTCGAATGGCTGAAGTCGCGCATGCCTGCCGATGCGGCTTTCACCCTGACCGACCGTACCGAGGAATACTCGACCCAGATCCTCGCCGGCCCGAATTCGCGCAAAATCCTGGCGGAGCTTTGCGACGCCGATCTCTCGCAGCCCTGGCTCACGCATCAGGAAACGACGATTGCCGGGCGCTGGGCGAAGCTGGTGCGCGTCTCCTTCGCCGGCGAGCTCGGCTGGGAGATCCACAGCAAGGTCGCCGATACGCTCGCTGTCTTCGATGCCGTCTGGGCCGCCGGCCAAAAACATGGCCTGAAGCCGTTCGGCATGTATGCGCTGGATTCGCTGCGGCTCGAAAAAGGCTACCGCGCCTGGAAGGGCGATCTTTCGACCGACTATTCGATCCTGCAGGGCGGGCTGGAGCGCTTCGTCAAATGGGACAAGCCCGATTTCCGCGGCAAGGCGGCCTTGCTCAATGAGAAACAGCAAGGCGTGAAGAAGCGCTTCGTCACGCTGGTCGTCGAGAACCCCGGCGACTGCGACGCGCCCTATATGTCGACGCTCTGGCATGACGGCAGGATCGTCGGCGAGACGACCTCGGGCGGCTGGGGCCACCGCGTCGGCAAGTCGATCGCGCTCGGCATGCTGCGCACCGATCTGACCGAGCCGGGCACTGCGGTCGAGGTCGAGATTTTTGGCGATCGCTTCAAAGCTGTCGTCCAGAAGGACGAGCCTCTGTGGGATCCGAAGAACGAGAGGCTGAGAGCCTGATGCCAACACCATCGAAGCGCATTGCCGCTATCGTTCCTTCGGGCAAGGACGGTTGGGAGGTCCATTCGGCCGCCTGGGCGCGCCAGCAGGCCGGCGAGGACATCATCATGCTGTCGGTCGGCGACCACGACTTCGACACGCCCTCGGAAACGATCGAAGCCTGCGTCAAAGCCGTGCGCGGCAGCAACCATCATTATACGCCGCTGCCCGGCCTGCCGCGCCTGCGCAAGGCGATGGCGGCGGCATCCACCGCCTGCACCGGCAGCGAGACGGAACCGGACGAAATCATCGCCACGCAAGGCGGCCAGGCTGCGCTCTACGCCGCGGTGCAGACCGTGCTCGATCCTGGCGACCACGCCATCGTCGTGGCGCCCTACTACGCCACCTACCCCAACACCTTCAGCGCCGCCGGTGCGACCTTCACCGTGGTCGAGACGCCGGCGGAGGACGGGTTCCAGCCCCGCGCGGACATGATCCGTGCCGCGCTGAAGCCCAACACCCGCGCCATTCTGATCAATACGCCGAACAACCCGACCGGTGCTGTCTATTCGCGCGAGCGGCTGGAAGAACTGGCCGCGATCTGCAAGGAGCACGATCTCTGGCTGCTGTCCGACGAGGTCTACTGGACGCTCGGTGGCGGCAAGCATATCTCGCCGCGCTCGCTGCCCGGCATGGCCGAGCGCACGCTGGTCATCAACTCGATGTCGAAAAGCCACGGCATGACGGGATGGCGCATGGGCTGGCTGACCGGCCCGACGGAGATGATCCGGCTGCTGACCGACCTCAACCTCGTGACAACCTACGGCCTGCCGGCCTTCATCTCGATCGCCTGCGCCGAAGCGCTCGAGAACCACTATGGCGTGAAAGAGATCGCCGAACGCTACGCCGCGCGCCGCGCCCTGATGCTGGATGCCATACGCGGCATGAACGACGTCACCGTGCACGGCTCGGAAGGCGGCGTGTATGTCATGCTCGATATCTCCGCCATCGAGCCCGACGACGAGAAATTCGCCTGGGGCCTGCTCGACAAGGAGAAGGTCGGCGTCATGCCCGGATCGAGCTTCGGCGAGGCCGCCGCCGGGCACATCCGCATCAGCCTCTGCCAGCCCGAGCCCATCCTCAAGGAAGCAGCGCTTCGCCTGCGCCGCTTCGCTTCCAACTACCGCCGCGAGGCCGCATGACCAAGACTGTTCCGACAAAAGCCCGCGCCGTCATCATCGGCGGCGGCGTCTCCGGCTGCTCGGTCGCCTATCACCTGGCGAAGCTCGGCTGGACCGACATCGTGCTCCTGGAGCGCAAGCAGCTCACCTCGGGCACCACTTGGCATGCGGCCGGCCTGATCGGCCAGCTGCGCGCCTCGCAGAACATGACGCGGCTGGCGAAATACTCGGCCGACCTCTACGTCAAGCTCGAGGCCGAGACCGATGTCGGCACCGGCATGCGCCAGGTCGGCTCGATCACCGTCGCGCTGACCGAGGAGCGCAAGCACGAGATCTTTCGGCAGGCCTCGCTTGCCCGCGCCTTCGATGTCGACGTGCGCGAGATTTCGCCGCGCGAGGTCAAGGAGATGTATCCGCATCTCAATGTCTCGGACGTGGTCGGCGCGGTGCATCTGCCGCTCGACGGCCAGTGCGACCCGGCCAACATCGCCATGGCGCTTGCCAAGGGCGCGCGCCAGCGCGGCGCGACCATCATCGAGAACGTCAAGGTCACCAAGGTCCACACCAGGAACGGCCGCGTCTCCGGGGTCTCCTGGGCGCAGGGCGAGGATCAGGGCACGATCGAGACCGACATCATCGTCAACTGCGCCGGCATGTGGGCGCGCGAGTTGGGACGGCAGAACGGCGTCACCATCCCGCTGCATGCCTGCGAGCATTTCTATCTCGTCACCGAGCCGATCCCGGGCCTCTCCCGTCTTCCGGTGCTGCGCGTCCCGGATGAATGCGCCTACTACAAGGAGGACGCCGGCAAGATGATGCTCGGCGCCTTCGAGCCGGTCGCAAAACCCTGGGGCATGGACGGCATCCGCGAGGATTTCTGCTTCGATCAGCTGCCCGAGGACATGGATCATTTCGAGCCGATCCTTGAAATGGGCGTCAACCGCATGCCGATGCTGGGCACCGCAGGCATCCACACCTTCTTCAACGGCCCCGAGAGTTTCACGCCCGACGACCGCTATTACCTGGGCGAAGCGCCCGAGCTTTCCGGCTACTGGATGGCGACCGGCTACAATTCGATCGGCATCGTCTCCTCGGGCGGGGCTGGCATGGCGCTGGCACAATGGATCAACGACGGCGAGGCGCCTTTCGACCTCTGGGAGGTCGACATCCGCCGCGCCCAGCCGTTCCAGAAGAACCGCCGCTACCTCAAGGAGCGGGTCTCGGAAACGCTCGGCCTGCTTTATGCCGACCATTTCCCTTACCGCCAGATGGCGACCTCGCGAGGCGTGCGCCGTTCGCCGCTGCACGAGCATCTCAAAGCGCGCGGCGCCGTCTTCGGCGAAGTCGCCGGCTGGGAGCGCGCCAACTGGTTCGCCCGCGAAGGCCAGGAGCGCGAATACCGCTATTCCTGGAAG
>NZ_RZRY01000324.1:0-7023 GCF_003998035.1 Mesorhizobium sp. M2A.F.Ca.ET.039.01.1.1
CTTGACGATGAACAGGCAGCCGGCGCCGGTGTCGACGGCCTGCACGGCCGCGAGCATCTGGTCGGGCGTCGGCGAGGTGAAGACCTGGCCGGGGCAGGCGGCGTCGAGCATGCCGTGGCCGACAAAGCCGCCATGCAGCGGCTCATGGCCGGAGCCGCCGCCCGAGATCAGCGCCACCTTGCCGGGCTTTAGCTCCTTGCGGCGGATGAATTTGTGGTCGTCGCCAAGCACGAGGATATCGGCATGAGCCGCCGCAAAGCCATCGAGGCTTTCGGTCAGCACCGTGTCCACGGTGTTCATAAATTTCTTCATGGCGTCCTCCCAAACAGCCCGGCAACAAAGGTCAGCCGCTGCCCTTGCCGGCGATGCTGGTTATTTTCTGGATGAAGTCGTTGATCGCCCGGTCGAGCGCCGCGTTCTGCCTGTCGTCGCCGAAATCCGGCACGATGAGCGAGACGTGTCGCGTCTTGCGCGGACCGGACGCCGCGGGCGCCTTGCCAGGATGCGCCTGGTGATAGGCGGCCATGAACTGGTCGCGCTCGGCCTGGCTGAAATGGCAGACGGAAAAGATGGAAGGCAGATGCTTTGACGGGATCGGGATCGTATAGGCGGGGCTGGAAATCTGCGTGACGAAGCTGCGGTGCTTGCCGAGCGCGTCGGCCAGGCGCTGGCGCATGCCGGACGGGCGCTGGTCGATGACCTGCGACAGGATCGTCTTGTAGGCGCGGATTGCCTCTTCCGAGCCTGCTTCCGGTATTCTTTCCATCCTGGCCATGCGCCTACACCGCAACCCCCGCGATGGCCGCCTTGGCCATCGCCAGTTGAGCAGGGGCGACCGAGAGGTCGCGCAAACCGGCCTCGAGCAGCGCCGGGATGGTTGCAGGGTCGCCACCGGCATCGCCGCAGAGGCTGACTGGAATTCCCTTCTCCAGCCCGAACGCGGCAAGCGCCGCGATCAGCCGCAGCACCGCCGGCTGGCGAACGGAATTGAGATGCGCGACCGCCGCGTTGTCCCGCGCGGCCGCCATCACATATTGCGTCAGGTCGTTGGAGCCGATCGAGAAGAAGGCAACGTCGGCGAAATCCTCCGGCGCCAGCGCCACGGACGGCACCTCGACCATGATGCCGAGCGGCGGCAGCTTGTGCGCTACGCCCTGCGCGACAAGCGCGGCCTGTTCCTGCGCGAACAGCGCGGCAGCTTGGCTGTATTCGTCAGGCGTGGCGATCATCGGGAACATCACCCTCAGATTGCCGTGGATGGCGGCGCGCAGCAATGCCCGGATCTGCACGCAGAAGATGTCGAGCCGCTTGAGTGACAGCCTGATGCCGCGCAGGCCGAGAAACGGATTGGTCTCCTCGACGGTGAAACCCGGCACCGGCTTGTCGCCGCCGGCGTCCACGGTGCGGATGGTCACCGGCTTGCCGCCGGCCCATTCCAGCACCTTGCGGTAGGCGTGGTATTGCGTCTCCTCGTCCGGCAGTGTCTTGCCGAACAGGAATTCCGTTCGCATCAGGCCGACGCCGTCGCAGGTCTCGATATCGATGCCTTCCACATCCGAAGGGTAGGCGATGTTGACCTGCACGCGCACCGCGGTGCCGGCCTTGGTCACCGCCGGCGCCGTCAGGAATGTCCGCGCCGCGCCCTGGCGGTCGGCGAAGGAGGAGGCCGATTGGCGGAAGGTTTCGACCTCGGCCGGCAATGGTGAGAAAATGATCGCGCCGTGTTCGGCATCGAGCAGCGCGTCGCCCGCGGGCGGTGCGGCCAAGGCGCCGAGACCGACGACCATCGGCACGCCGCGCGAGCGCGCCAGCATGGCGACATGGCTGGCCGTGCTGCCGCGCTTGAGCGCGATGCCGCCGCCCTTGCTCCAATCGGTTTCGAGGAAGCGCGTCGGCGCGATGTCCTCGCCATGGAGGATCGCGCCCGGAGGCGCCGCCGCCTCGCCATCCTCGCTCAGCGCCCGCAGCACCTGGTCGCGGATGTCGCGCAGATCGGCGGCGCGAGCGCGGAAATAGTCCTGGTCCGACGCTTCGTAGCCGGCGATCTCACGGTCGAGCGCCGCGCGCCAGGCGGCGTCCGCCGGCTGCCCGGAGCCGATCGCCGCCAGGGCCGGACCGCTCAAGGCATCGTCCTCCAGCATGGCGATGTGGAATTCGAGGATGCCGGCGGCTTCGCCATCGGCGGTTTCGACCAGAACCGCCAGCCGACCGACGGCCTTGCCGGTCGCGCTCACCAGTGCGGCTTGTTCTTCCCCGGCGCTCGCCTTGGCCTTGTAGCTGACCGGAGGCTGGTCGAGGTCGAACAGCGGACCTTCGGCATAACCGGGAGAGGCGGGGATACCCTCAATCCGCATGACCCGGTTTCCCACGGACATGCGGATCCGTTTCAAGCGGACCGGGCATGATCCGCATCCTCGTCGAAATCGCGCTGCACCAGATCGACCAGCGCTTTCACCGCCTGGGTCGCGCCGTCGCCCTTGGCGCGGATATGCAGCATGGTCCCTTTCGGCGCCTTCGCCGCCATCACCTTGACGATGCTCTTGGCGTCGAACCAGGGGCCGTTGGCTGCCACCGCCACCTCCACCTCGGCCGCGAACGTCTTGGCGAGCTTGGTAAACTTCACCGAAGGGCGCGCATGCAGGCCCACCGCGTGGGTGATCAGGACCGTTGCTTCGGCGGATGCGGACATTCAGTCGGTTCCTGTTCGTTCACGACGGCGACAGTTCATGCGCCGTCGCCACCACTTCCTTGAGCGAGGCGCCGCCGGAGGATTCGGTCGCGGCCATCACCGCGCCTTCGACGATCGGCGCGTTGCAGACGACGATCTTGTGCGAGCGCGGCTCGCCGATCATCTCGACCGCCATCTCCGAGTTGGTCTCGGCGCCGCCGAGATCCACCAAGATGGCGACGCCCGCTTCCGACCAGGCCTTGTCGATCGCGCCCATGATCGCCTCGACGCTGGTGCCGAGCCCGCCATGGCCGTTTCCGCCACACCATGCAAGCGGCACTTCGTCGCCCACCATCTGGCGCACCATGTCGGCCGTCCCCTCGGCGACGAGGGGCGAATGCGACACGATGACGATCCCGACATTGCTCATCAATTGCCCTCTATCGCTTCCGCGACCGCGCGCACCAGAAGCGCGGTCGAGCGCGCTCCGGCGTCCATATGCCCGATCGAGCGTTCTCCCAGGAAGGAAGCGCGCCCGCGCAGGGCCTTCATCGGCACGGTGGCCTCCGCCGCCTTGTCGGCTGCGTCGGCGATCTCGCCGGCCGTCTTGCCCTGCGCCAGCGCCTCATACACCGGCTGCAGCACGTCGAGCATGGTTTTTTGGCCAACCTGCGATTTACCGCGCGCGGCCACCGCGTCGATCGCCCTGCCGAACGCCGCCGTCAGCCCGCCTCTATCGGGTGCCGCCGGCAGGTCCTTGCCGAGCGCCATGAAGAACGTGCCGAACAGAGGGCCGGAGGCGCCGCCGACCGTCATCACCAGCTTGGTGCCGACCGCTTTCAGCGCTTCGGGCAGCGGCTTCGCTGAAAAGACGTCCGCCTCCGCGCGCACCGCCTCGAAGCCGCGCTTCATGTTCAGCCCGTGGTCGCCGTCGCCGATCGCCTGGTCGAGCGCGGTCAACTCCTCGGCATGCGCCGCGATCGTATCGGCCGCCGCCGCGATCAGTCTGGAGAAATCGGCTGCGGCCATTGTCCGTCCTTCATGCCGGGGCGAACAGCGCCGCCACGGCAGCGAAAACCTCGGCAACCGCGAAGGCGCCAGGATCGGCGATGTCGAGTTGCCTGCCGATATAGGCGGAGCGGCCCGCTTTTGCCTTCTGCATCGCGGCGGTCGCCTCGGCGCCCTGCCTGGCCGCCTTGGCGGCCGCTTCCAGCCCGCTCGCGTCAAGGGCTTTCAGCGCCGGCTCGAGCGCGTCGACCATGGTCCGGTCGCCGACCCTGGCGCCGCCGTAGAAGGTCATCCGGTCGAGCCCGGCGAGCAAGGCCTTGGTGAGCGGGGCGCCGGCGCCGATCGATTGCGAGGCCGCGGTGAAGAAGATCGACAACAGCACGCCGCTGGAACCGCCCATCGAGGTGCCGAGCGTATCGCCGATCGCGGCAGCGGTTGCGGCCCTGTCGGCAAGCGGCAGCGCATCGATGCGCTCGAGGATGCTGCGCGCCCCTGTCGCCACGGTCGAGCCGGTGTCGCCGTCGCCCGCTTTGGCGTCGAGCGCGTTGAGCGGCTCTTCGAGCGCGATCAGCCTCTGGCAAATGGCTCTGATCAGCCGCTCGGCGGCCGCATCGCGGCTGGCGGGCTTTGCGGTCGCACCGGCAGCGGGTCTTGCCATCGCCACGACGACCGGCGCGCGAACCGGCTTTGCCGGCAGCCAGGCATGCGGGCCGACGGGCGCCAGCAGCGCTTTCTCGCGTTCCGCATCCAGTCTGATCAGCGACAGCGAGAAGCCGTTCATGTTGAGCGCGGTCATCAGGTGCCCGGGTCCGATCGTCAGCGCCACCGCCTTTTCCAGCGACGAAGACAGCACGGCATTCGCAATCAGCGACATTTCGAGCGGCGGCACCGATCCGAGATTGTTGATCAAAAGCGCATAGCGGCTGTGCGGATCGAGCCGCGCGGCGAGGCGCTCCGCCATGATGGCGACCAGCTTGCTGGCGGCCTCCAAGGCGATGCGCTCGACGCCGGGCTCGCCATGGATGCCGAGTCCGAGTTCGCCATCATTCGTGCCGAAGCGCTCCTCATGCGCCTGCCCGGGGATCGAGCAGGAGGAAAGCGAGATGCCGAGCGAAACGATGTCCTTGGCCGCCGCACGCGCCGCCGCGGCAACCGATGCCAAGTCATGGCCGGATTCCGACAGGTGCCCGGCGATCTTGTGCACGAACAGCGTGCCGGCAACGCCGCGCGGCTGCGCGATGTCCGGTAAGGCGATGTCGTCGGCGACGATCACCATCTCGACCGCGAGACCTTCGGCACGCGCCTTCTCCGCCGCCAGTCCGAAATTGAGTCGGTCGCCGGTATAGTTTTTCACGATCAGCAGGCAGCCGGCGGGGCCGGTCGTGGCGCGGATCGCCGCCAGCACCGCCTCGACGCTCGGCGAGGCGAAGATCTCGCCGGAGACCGCCGCCGTCAGCATGCCGGCGCCGACGAAGCCGGCATGCGAGGGTTCATGCCCAGCGCCGCCGCCGGAGACCACGGCCACCTTGGTCTTGTCCCAGTCGGCGCGCAGCACGACCTTGATCTCGGGGTAGCCGTCGAGGCGGGCCAGCGCGCCCGATCCCGCCGTGGCGAGGAAGCCGTCGAGCGCTTCGGTGACGATCGTGTCCTTGCGGTTGAAAAAGTGCTTCATGGATTTCGTCCAGTCCGTATCTGCGGCCGTCAATCGGTATGCGAAAATATGGGGCGTCGCGGCTACATCAGTCCCCCGCTACATCAATCTCTGCCCGTCCGAGCCGAAATAGAGCGGCGCGATGTAGCGGATCGTCACCTTGTCCCCCTTGGCTAAAGACGTGTCTGGATCGGTCAGCGTCACCAGCTTCTTCGCCCCCACCGTCACATGCAGGTGGTTTTGGTCGCCGAGATGCTCGACCCAGTCGACGACGCCGTCGGCATGGCCGTTCGTTGCCTTCTCGATCGCGAGATGCTCGGTGCGGGCGCCGATCGTTTTCGTTCCGGTCGGCGCGCCCCCGTCGGGCAGGAGCCCGGCCGGCAGAAGGTTGATCGCCGGCTGACCGAGGCGGGCCGCGACATGAAGGTTTGCCGGCTCGGAATAGATCGCGCGCGGCGTGCCGATCTGCACCAGGACGCCGTCGGCGAGGATGCCGATGCGGTCGGCCATGGTCATCGCCTCGATCTGGTCATGCGTGACATAGAGCATGGTGGCGCCGAGCTCGGACTGGATGCGCTTCAACTCGAGCCGGAGATCGGCGCGCAGCTTGGCGTCGAGCGAGGACAGCGGCTCGTCCATCAGGTAGATCGCCGGCTTGCGCACCAGGGCGCGGCCGATGGCGACGCGCTGCATCTCGCCGCCCGACAGCTTCGTCGAGCGGTTGTCGAGCTTGTGGTCGATGCGCACCATGCGCGCCACCTCTTCGACGCGGCGGCGCACCGCCTCCTCCGGAAAGCGCCGCGCCGGCGAGCGCAGCGGGAAGGCGAGATTGTCGAACACCGACAGATGCGGATAGAGCGAATATTGCTGGAAGACGAAAGCGGTGTCGCGTTCGGCCGGCGACAGGGTCGTGGCGTCATGGCCGCCGATATGGATCGTGCCGCTATCCGGCCGCTCCAGGCCGGCAATCAGCCTCAGCGTCGTCGTCTTGCCGGCGCCGGTCGGCCCGAGCAGCACGACGAACTCGCCGTCCTTGATCGTAAGGTCGAGATCGTCGGTCGCGACGGTGTCGCCAAAACTCTTGGTCACGCCCTGGATACGGACATCAGCCATGGCGCGCCTCCGCTGCCTGATCATGCATGGCGGTCCTGACCGCGCGTCCGGAACCCTTCTCGAACAGCGACAGCCGCGCGCTGCTCAGCTTCAGCCCGACTTGCTCGCCGGGGCTGAGATGGATGCCGGCCGGCACCCGCGCCTTGATGATGCCGTCGGCCGTCTCGACAGCGACGATCTGCGTGGTGCCGAGATATTCGGTGCCATAGATCGCGCCGCGCAGCTTCGAGCCGTCGTCGAAGCGGATGTGCTCGGGCCGGATGCCGAGCGCCATGTCGGCGGGCGCGATGTCCTCGCGCACTTCCGGCACCGCCACCTTGGCGCCCTGAACGACGATCTCCTTCGCGCCCTTGGCGAGCCCGCCGCCGAATTTCAGGAAATTCATCGGCGGCGAGCCGATGAAATCGGCGACGAACATGGACGCCGGCCGGTCGTAGATCTCGCGCGGCGTGCCGAACTGCTCGATGACGCCGTGGTTCATCACCGCTATCTTGTCGGCCATCGACATCGCTTCCATCTGATCGTGCGTGACATAGACGGTCGTGGCGTGGATGCGGTTGTGCAGCTCGCGCAGCTCATGCAC
>NZ_RZRY01000325.1:0-7006 GCF_003998035.1 Mesorhizobium sp. M2A.F.Ca.ET.039.01.1.1
GTCTTCGAGAAGAACCCCGACTATTTCATCAAGGATCGGCCGCATGTCGACTCTTTCACGATCGAGATCGGCCAGGAACCGCTGGTGGCGCTTTTGCGCCTGCAGAAGGGCGAGGTCGACATTGCCGGCGACGGCATCTCGCCGGCGAAATATCTGGAGATGAAGAAGTCGCCCGAGTTCGAGGGCATGATCGTCGACCGCCAGCAGTTGGAAACCAGCTACGTCACTTTGAACACGCAGGTAAAACCCTTCGATAACGCCAAGGTGCGGCAGGCCGTCAACATGGCCATCAACAAGGACCGCATCGTGCGCATCATCAATGGCCGCGCCACGCCGGCAAGCCAGGTGCTGCCGCCGCTGATGCCGGGCTACGACCAGAACTACAAGGGCTATGCCTACGATCCCGAAAAGGCCAAGGCGCTGCTTGCCGAGGCCGGGTTGAAGGACGGCTTCTCGACCCAGATCTACACCTCCAACACCGATCCGCAGCCACGCATCACGCAGGCGATCCAGCAGGATCTGGCGGCGATCGGCGTCAAGGCCGAGATCAAGGCGGTGGCCAATCCGAACGTGATTGCCGCCGGCGGCACGCAGGGCCAGGCGCCGATGGTCTGGTCCGGCGGGCTCGGCTGGATCGCCGACTTCCCGGATCCGTCCGACTTCTACGGGCCGATCCTCGGCTGCGGCAGCGCGGTTGCCGGCGGCTGGAACTGGTCGTGGTACTGCAACAAGGACATCGACGCCCGCGGCCAGGCGGCGGACGCCATGCCGGTGCCGGCCAAGGCCGAGGAGCGCAACAAGGCCTGGGCGCAGATCTTCACCGACATCCAGACCAATGACGCGCCCTGGATTCCGGTCTTCAACGAACGCCGCGTGGTGGCCAAGGCCAAGCGCATGGGCGGCCCGGACGAGATCTATATCGATCCGACCCGCGTCATTAATTACGAAGCGATCTATGTGAACAAATAGGCCGTCTCATTTGCCGGTGGCGGCGTCCAGCCCGCCGCCGGCCGCCTTTCAATGATGCCGCCGAAACGGGAGGGCGGCTTGCCAAAAACAAACGAGAAGCAACAACCATGTGCGTGAAGTGCGACTACACCATTCATCGCGCCAGCCACCATTTCGGCTGGAACCGCGATTTCGAGCCGGCGCTGACCGCCAAGCCGGGTTCGACCATCCATTTCGAATGCCTCGATTCCTCCGGCGGACAGTTCGACGCGAACTCCACGGTGGCGGATGTCTCGACCATGGATTTCGGCAAGGTCAATCCGGTGACAGGACCCGTCTATGTCGAGGGCGCGATGCCGGGCGATGCGCTGAAGATCACGCTGCGCCATTTCGAGCCGTCGGGCCTCGGCTGGACCGCCAACATTCCGGGCTTCGGCCTGCTCGCCGACCAGTTCAAGGAGCCGGCGCTGCACATCTGGAAATATGATGCCGCCTCGATGGCGCCGGCGCTCTATGGTCCGGGCGGGCGCGTGCCGCTGAAACCCTTCGCCGGTACGATCGGCTTAGCCCCCGCCGAACCCGGCCTGCATTCTGTGGTGCCGCCGCGCCGCGTCGGCGGCAATCTCGACATCCGCGACCTTGCGGCCGGAACCACGCTCTACCTCCCGGTCGAGGTCGAGGGCGCGCTGTTCTCGATCGGCGACACCCACGCCGCTCAAGGGGATGGCGAGGTCTGCGGCACGGCCATCGAGAGCCGCATGGACGTCGAGGCGACGATCGAGCTGGTCAAGGATGCGCGGCTGGAGAGCCCGCGCTTCACCACGCCGGGGCCGGTGACCCGCCATCTCGACGAGGCGGGCTACGAGGTCACCACCGGCGTCGGACCGGACCTGATGACCGCGGCGCGCGAAAGTGTGAAGCGCATGGTCGATCTGCTCGCCGCCGACCATGGGCTGAAGCCGGTCGACGCCTACATGCTCTGCTCGGTCTGCGGTGACTTGCGCATCAGCGAGATCGTCGACATGCCGAACTGGGTCGTCTCGTTCTATTTTCCGAGGATTGTCTTCAATTGATGGCGGATGGTTCCGGGCGAGGAAGAGATGCTGTCCTGACCGTCGAGAGCCTGTCGGTGGACGCGCTGACGCCGCAAGGCGCCAGGCGCGTCATCGACGGCATCAGCTTTGCGCTGGCGCCGGGCGAGACGCTCTGCCTTGCCGGCGAGTCCGGCTCGGGCAAGTCGGTGACGGCGCTTTCGATCATGCGCCTGTTGCCGCGTGCCTCGCTGCGCATCGCCGGCGGCGACATCAGGCTCGAACGCCAGTCGCTTCCGCGCCTGCCGGAGCGCGCCATGCGCGACGTGCGCGGCGGCGAGATCGCGATGATCTTCCAGGAGCCGATGACGTCGCTCAACCCGGTACACTCAATCGGTGCGCAACTGACCGAGGCGATCCGCATCCACCAGGGCGCGGAAGGTTCAAGCGTCGAGCAGCGCGCTCGCGACATGCTGGATGTCGTGCATATCAGCGACCCGGCGCGGCGCATGAAACAATATCCGCACGAGCTCTCCGGCGGCATGCGCCAGCGCGTCATGATCGCCATGGCGCTGTCCTGCCGGCCGAAAGTGCTTCTGGCCGACGAGCCGACGACGGCGCTCGACGTGACGGTGCAGGCGCAGATCCTGAAGCTGATGCGGGAACTGAAACGGGAGTTCGGCACCGCCATCATCCTCATCACCCACGACATGGGCGTCGTCGCCGAGATGGCCGACCGGGTGGCCGTCATGCGCGATGGACGGATCGTCGAGGCGGGCCTCGTGCTCGACATCTTCGAGCGGCCGCAAGCCGACTACACGCGCGAACTGCTCGCCGCCGTGCCGCGCCTCGGCGCCTTCGCGGGAACCGACGCACCGCCCCGGGTCACGGCCACCTCCCGACCGCCGGTCCCAGACGGGGAAGCGCCCGTGCTTTCGGTGAAGAAGCTTGTCGTCGATTACGGCGCCTCCTCCAGCCTGTTCCGCCGCCGCGCCTCGGAAGCGCCGGCGGTGCAGGATGTCTCCTTCGAGATAAGGCCGGGCCGCACGCTCGGCCTCGTCGGCGAGAGCGGCTCCGGCAAGTCCACCACCGGCAAGGCCGTGCTCGGCCTTGTTCCTTTCGCCGGCTCGGTGATCATCGGCGGCACGTCCATTCACGGCCTCTCCGCGGCCGCGATGCGGCCGGTGCGCCGCGCCGCGCAGATGATCTTCCAGGACCCCTACGCCTCGCTCGACCCGCGCATGACAGTGGGAGCCGCCATCGCCGAGCCGCTCGTCATCCACGGCATCGGCAGCAGGGATGATCGGCGCGAACGCGTGGCCTCGCTTCTTGCGCGGGTCGGACTCGAAGCCGATCACGCCTCGCGCTATCCGCACGAATTTTCCGGCGGCCAGCGCCAGCGCATTTGCATCGCACGCGCCCTGGCGCTGGAACCGAAGCTGATCGTCGCCGACGAAAGCGTCGCCGCGCTCGACGTGTCAGTGCGCGCTCGCGTGCTCGACCTGATGCTGGAGCTGCAGGAGACGCTGGGCCTAGCCTATCTCTTCATCTCGCACGACATGGCGGTGGTCGAGCGCATGAGCCATGACGTCGCCGTTATGCGCGCCGGCCGTATCGTCGAAGCCGGCCCGCGCCGCGCGGTGCTGTCGTCGCCGCGGGAGGATTACACGCGCGAACTGATCGCCGCCGTGCCCATTCCCGATCCACGCGCCGCGAACGTGCAGAACTGACGTCGTCCCGACGCGTCGCCGCGCTCATACCGCCGCCCGTTCCGCGGCTGGACGGCGGCGGAGGCTGGCGGTGGTCAGAGCCGGTGGATTGTATGCGGCCTCGTTCAGGCCGACATCGGTGCCGGGCGGAACGATCCGGTCGATGCGGTCGAGGACGTCGTCGGCCAGGGGGATGTTGGCGCCGGCAAGCAGGTCGTCGAGATGCTGCATGGTGCGCGGGCCGAGGATCGCCGATGTCACGCCGGGATGCGCCATGACGAACGCCATCGCCATGTGAGTGAGGGACATGCCGGCTTCGGCCGCCAGCGGAATCAGCTGCTCGACCACATCGAGGCTCCGCTCATCGGACATTTGCCTCGGCATGAATTTCGCTCGTATGCCGCCCTCGGGCAGCGGCTGCCCCTTGCGGTAGCGGCCGGTAAGCAGGCCTTTGGACAGCGGGCTCCAGACCAGCACGCCCATGCCGTAGCGCTGACAGGTCGGCAGCGTGTCGCGTTCGATGCCCCGGTCGAGGATCGAATAGGGCGGCTGCTCGGTGCGGAAGCGCGCGAGGCCGCGCCGCTCCGCGACCCACTGCGCCTCGACGATTTCGGAAACCGGGAAGGTGGAGGAGCCGATGGCGCGCACCTTTCCCGCCCGCATCAGGTCGGTAAGCACCGAAAGCGTCTCTTCGATGTCGGTGTCCGGCGAAGGACGGTGGATCTGGTAGAGGTCGATGTAGTCCGTCTGCAGGCGCTTGAGCGAATCCTCCACCGCACGGGTGATCCAGCGCCGCGAATTGCCCTGCATGTTGGGATCATCGCCCATCGGGCCGTGGACCTTGGTGGCAAGCACGATGCTGTCGCGGCGCCCCTTCAGGGCCTTGCCGACGATCTGCTCGGATTCGCCGGCGCTGTAGCGATCGGCGGTGTCGACAAAGTTGATACCGAAATCCAGCGCCTTATGGATGATGCGGATCGCATCGTCATGATCGGCATTGGCTATGCCGCCGAACATCATCGCGCCCAGGCAGTAGGGGCTGACCTTGATGCCGGTTCGTCCGAGCGTACGGTACTGCATGGCTATTCTCCTTGAATTCGACGCGCCGCCAAGCGGCCTGCGGCAGAAGCAGCGCTGCCGGCCATGTTCGATCTGCCGTCACCAGGGGATCGTCACATTTTCCCACCTTGTGAACGTCCCCGAGGGACCCTCCGGACCGAGCAGGGCGACACGGACCACCTCGCGCGAGCCGTCCTCGACCGACTCCGTTCCGCCGTAATTGTTGAGGTTGGTGCGGGTGTAGGCCGGCGAGACCAGGTTGACCTTGATGCCTGTCGACTCGAGCTCAATCATCATCGCCAGCGTTATGGCGTTGAGCGCCGTCTTGGAGGCCGGATAGACCGGGCCGAACAACGCGCGATAGCCGAAGGCAGGGTCGGCGTTGGAGGTCAGCGAGCCGACGCCGCTCGACACGTTGACGATGCGGGCATCCGCCGACCGGCGCAGCAGCGGCAGCATTGCCTGGTAAACGGCAAGCACGCCTAAGACGTTGGTCTCCCACACGGCGCGTACTTCATCGAGGGAGACGTTGCTCGGGCGGGTCAATCTGGCATGGTCCTCGACCGTCGCGTCCGGCCGGCGCCCGGTGTTCGAAATCGCGGCATTCTGCACGAGCAGGTCGAGCCGGCCGAATTCGTCGCCGATACGCGCCGCCGCGGCGGTGATCGAGTCCTGGTCCGTCACGTCGAGCTGCAGCGCAATGGGCCCGGTCCGATCTCGCTCGCCGCCGCCTCGCCGCGCTCGAAATTGCGCGATCCGACAAGGACGGTGACCCCGTTTGCCGCAAGTGCCTTTGCGACCTGCAGGCCGACCCCTTGATTGGCTCCGGTGACCAGCGCGATGCGATTGTCCGGCATGATCGTCTCCTGTTGTCCGATTGATTGTCACAGCCGCCGCTCTGCACTATGTTGGCGGATACGGAACAGTGTTCCGATTCACAAATACGGAACATCGTTCCGTTTTTCAAGAGGTATTTGGTGAGCGGGAAACGGCGCACCCAAAATGAGGTGGCGGAGGGCGTCGACCGACGCGTACGGGTCGACGTCCAGCGCAACCTCGACGCGCTGCTGCAGGCGGCCAAGGCGGTGTTCGCGACCTCAGGCGTCGATGCGCCGGTGCGCGAGATCGCCGAGAAGGCGGGTGTCGGGGTCGGTACGGTCTATCGGCACTTCCCGCGGCGCTCAGATCTCGTGGCCGCGGTGTTTCGTCGTGAAATCGATGCCTGCGCCGCCGCCGCGCCTCTCCTCGCGGCCAGCTATGAGCCTGGCGAGGCTTTGTTGAAGTGGATTGAGCGCTACGTGGCCTTTATCGCGACCAAGCGCGGCTTGGCCGAAGCGCTGCATTCGGGAGATCCCGTCTTCGAGCCGCTGCCGCTATACTTCCAGCAGAATCTGGAGCCCGCGCTCGGCCAACTACTCCATGCCGCGGCGACCGCGGGGGAAATCCGGGGCGATGTCGATGCAGGGGACCTGCTCAACGCCATCGCGAGGCTGAGCGGCGCCGATCAAGCCCAGCGCATGGTCGCCCTGCTGGTCGACGGCCTTCGCTATGGCAAGAAAGCATCTTCAGGCCTCCGATAGCCTGTCGTCAGCTGTTGCGCGTCGCGACAAAGGTCGCAGCCTCCTTGAGCAACCCTGCCTGCTCGCCATAGGGCTCGAGCAGCCCATGCGCCTGGTCGATCAGCCCGTGCAGTTGGCCACGCACCCAGTCGGGGCCGTGCAGCGAAGCGAGCGTCGCCTTTCCGGCGGCGGCGTCCTTGTTCGTCGCCTTGCCCATCTGCTTGGCGTCGGCGGTCAGGTCGAGCAGGTCGTCGGCGAGCTGGAAGGCAAGGCCGATCGCGGAGCCGAATTCGGCCAGCCGCTCGCGGTCGGCCGCCGGCGCGCCGGCGACGATCGCGCCGGCCTCGCAGGCGAAGCGGATCAGCGCGCCGGTCTTCATCGCCTGCAAGGTGATGATGCCCGCCTCATCCGGCCGTTTGCGCTCGGCGTCGAGATCGAGCATCTGGCCGCCGACCATGCCGCCGGCGCCGGCCGCGCGCGCGAGCGCCAGCACGAGCGCCACCCTGCGGTCGGCAGGCAAGGCCGTCGCCCCGTCGGCGATGATGTCGAAGGCCAAGGTCAGCAGCGCGTCGCCGGCGAGGATGGCTGTCGCTTCGTCGAAGGCCTTGTGCACCGTCGGCTGGCCGCGCCGCAAATCGTCGTCGTCCATCGCCGGCAGGTCGTCATGGATCAGCGAATAGCAATGCACGCATTCCAGCGC
>NZ_RZRY01000326.1:0-7000 GCF_003998035.1 Mesorhizobium sp. M2A.F.Ca.ET.039.01.1.1
GTTCATAGGCGCGCTTGCCGTCGAACATTTCGGCGATCGCCCTGGCGGCGGCCGCCATCTCCTTCATCGAGGCCTGGCGAGCGGCCACGATGGTGTCGCCGGGCCCCGCGGCCAGCGACGGGCCGGCGAGCGCCAGCAAAACCGCCCTCAGAATGATGCGAGACCTCATGCCTTAACGTCGATGATGCCCATCATGCCGAGCTGCTCATGCTCCCGGATGTGGCAGTGGTACATGCGCGCGCCCGGCCGCTCCTGGCGCGTGAGCCGTCTCGCCGCGCGCCACGTTGACCGTGTCCTTCCACGCCAGATAGGGCGGTTTGGCGATCGTGCCGTCGCGTTCGTGCTCGACAACCTGGAACTGCGTGCCGTGGATATGGAACGGATGATCCATGTCGGCCGGGTTGACGATTTCCCAAAGCTCGGTATCGCCGGCCTGGGCAACGGTGTCGACACGCCCCATATCGAACGCCTTGCCGTTGATCAGGAAGTCCATCCCCGTGCTCGCGGCATTCATCGTCATGGCCTCGGTGAGGAAGAGGCGGCGGCTGACGGTGGGAGCCCCAAGCGGCGCGATCGGCCTCAGTCGTCCGGGCAGCGGCGGCATCGCCTCGGCCGGCGTTTCGGAAACATCGACCGTCAGCATCTTTTTCTCCTGGATCGCGATTGGGAAGGACGCCGCGGGGACGATCCTTTGCGAACGCTACGGGTTCCAGTAACTGGAAGGTCAAGAGGGATATTCGCGGGCGGAAGCTGCCCCGACCGCGGTGACTTTTTTTAGTGTTTTTGTCCGGATGGCGCAAAAAGCGATCCTGGGCCGCCGGCCGATCGGCTGGTCCACAACATTTCCGGCCTGCCTGTTTCGAGGTTTGCCGAATAGTCGCATTTTGACCCCAATCGGCCTCTAGCCGGCTGAAGATGTCGTTTCCGTTGTTCACGGTTTCTTGACAGGGGCCGGAAAAACGGGCAGCAAAGCGGGTGAGGGAGAGCATTTTTACCGTGGCGAAGAACCATGGAGGGCTCTTTTTTCGTGTGAACCGTCGCCAAATCGGCGATTGGTGGAGGGATTGGTTAACCATCTTTGTCCATCTTTTGAATCAATCGGCAACAGACGCGTGAAGGTGCAGGGGGCACCGGCGAACTGTGATCGTGACGGGTGCCAGGTGCGAAAACCGGCATGCCGATTGAGAGTGGTCGTATGGCGTTTTTGCGTTTGAAAAACCGGGGTGACGCTCCTCATGGGGAGGTAACTTCGAAAAAGTCTGGTCATCGTTGGGTCCTGGTGCCTGCTGTCGGCGCCGCCCTCGCTTTATGGTCCGCCGCCACCTTGGCGGGGCTCTATTCGGTGAGGACCTCGCTGACCGCCGCTTCCAACGGATTGCCGCAGGGCATGCGCACCATCGCGCTTGGCGACCAGCGCCGGCAGATCGCCAATACCTGGGCGCCGCATCTTGGCGTCTATGGCGGCTACAAGGCGGGCTCGCTCACCAGCGGCTGCGATGCCGGCTGCTTCAGCCTCGCGACAAGCTTCAGGCAGGGCGGCCAAGCGGTTGAAAAACTGAAGAATAATGGCGGTGACAGCAAAATGGCGCGGCTCAAGCTGCCGTCGCCCGACAGCGTGGCGCATGAAAAGGTCGTGGTGGTGGCTTCGGCCGCCGGAGCCGCCGACCGCTTCGATGGCGTTGTGAAGCGCGCGGCGCTTTCGCCGCAGAAGCTTGCCGACGCCTTTGCCCGTGCCGAGAAGGCGCCGTTCCTGCTGGCCAGCCTGCCTTCGGCAAGCCGCTTCGGCGGCGCACAGCCGGACGCCCCGATCGAAGCGCGCTTCGGTTTGCAGCCGGCCGAGACCCCAGGCGCTTCCGAACTGGCGCTGGCGCTTGCCAACGTCGCGCCCGAGGATACGGCGGATGTTCCGACCGCCGTCGCGCTGCAAAACAGCGACGCGCCCGATGTCGCCGGCCCCGATGCTGCTAACAATGCGGACAATGGCCAGGACGGCGCGTATCAGATCGCCTCGCTGCCGCCGCAGGACGATTTGCCCGATGCCATTGCCGTGCCCGGCCTTCGCCCCCGCACCTCGCTGGAGCGCGCCACAGAAGCGCCCGAACAGAACGCGGCCAAGCCGCAGAAGCCGGAGGCCGTGAAGCCGCAGGCCGCCAAGGCCAAGCCGCAGCCGACCACGGCCGACACCGCGCAAAGCGCGCCGACGGCGGTTTCACCGAGAAGCGGCGACCAGGCCCTGCCCGGCGTGGCGAATTCGAAGCCGATAGTGGCCGACACCAAGCCCGGCAAGCGCAAGGCGCAGGCGTCGGAGATGCTCGCCTATGCCAAGCCGGACACGCCGGAGCGCGGCAACCTTGGTGGCGCCTTCCGCAGCCTGTTCAACGGCCCCTCGACGGGCAATGGCGTCGCCGTCTACGATATTTCGGCGAGGACCGTTTACATGCCCGACGGCTCGAAGCTGGAGGCGCATTCGGGCTACGGCTCGATGGTCGACCAGCCGCGCTTCGTCAACCGCAAGAATGTCGGCCCGACGCCGCCGGACACCTACAATCTGTCGATGCGTGAATCGCGCTTCCATGGCGTAGAGGCGATCAGGCTCACGCCGGCCAGCGGCAGCAACAAATACGGCCGCAACGGCTTGCTTGCCCACACCTACATGCTGCGCGGCGGCCGTGCGGAATCCAATGGCTGCGTCGTCTTCAAGGACTATCACCGCTTCCTTGCCGCCTACAAAAGCGGCAAGATCAAGCGCCTTGTCGTCGTCCCGCGCCTGACAAGCTCCCCCACCCGGGTCGCCCAGGAGGGCCGCGAGGGTTAAGCATGCCGCTGCCGGCGAACGTGTCGCCGGCATTTGTCAGTCCCCACTTGCTGGTCCGAAGGGCCTCGCGCCAAAAATGCGCTCGGGCCGCCATGCCGTCGGGCTTGCCGCCGTGACGGCAATCTCACCTGGGAAGCGATAACGACCTTCCCAGGATGTAGATATGGCGCAGCCCGGGCTTGCGGCAAGCCCCCGGGCATGGCGTATCAACGCTGCTCCGAAAAAAGAAAACGGAGCACGGAATGCGGATCTTGTTATCAACTTACGGCTCGCGCGGCGACGTCGAGCCTTTGGCGGCGCTGGGCGCGGCCTTGCAGGCGCATGGCGTCGATGCCCGGGTGAGCGCGCCGGGCGACGCGGAGTTTGCGGCGCTGGCCGCTCGCGCCGGCGTGGCTTTTGCGCCGGCCTTCGCACCGGTGCGCGAATGGGCGAAGGAAATGGTCAACCGGTCGCGATCGGCGTCGCCCGAGGACCGGGCGAGGCTCATCTCCGGCCAGGCGGCCGAGATCGCCGCCAGGCAATATGAGGCGCTGAGCGCGGCCGCCGAAGGCTGCGACGCGGTGGTGGCGTTCGGCCTTTTCCCATCCTACGCCGCCGCGCGGCTGGTCGCGGAACAACGCGGCATCCGTTACATGCTCGGCACGTTCTGCCCCATCTGGCTGCCGTCGCAGCACAACCGGCCGCACGAATATCCTGGATATCCGCTGCCGGCCGGCGTGACCGACAACCGGCTGCTGTGGGAAACAGACATCCGGACCAAGAACGCGCTCTTCGGCGAGGCGGTCAACGGCCAGCGCGCATCGCTCGGATTGCCGCCGGTGCAAAATGTCCGGAACTATGTCTACGGCAATCCCGTCCTGCTCGCCTGCGACCCGGTGCTGGGGCCATGGCTGCCCTCGGACCTGATCGACGCCGTGCAGACCGGCGCCTTCATCCTGCCGGACGAACGGCCCCTCCCCGATCGGCTCGACGCGTTCCTCGATGCCGGCCCGCCGCCGGTCTATGTCGGCTTCGGCTCGATATCGGTCGCCAGCGAAACCGGCCGCGCGGCCATCGAAGCGATCCGCGCCAGGGGCCTTCGCGCGGTCCTCGCACAGGGCTGGGCCGGGCTCGGCCTCATCGATGATCGCGACGACTGCTTCGAAGTGGGCGAGGTCAACCAGCAGGCGCTGTTCGGCCGCGTCGCCGCGGTCATCCATCACGGCGGCGCCGGCACCACGGTCGCCGCCGCGCGGGTGGGAGCGCCGCAGGTGATCGCGCCGCAGATCGGCGACCAGCCTTACTGGGCCAAGCGCGTGGCCGAGCTCGGTATCGGCGCCGCGCATGACGGCCCGATGCCTACGGTGGAGTCGTTGTCGGCTGCGTTGGAAGTGGCGCTGGCGCCAAAGGTCAGGATTCGCGCTGGAGAAGTGGCCAGCGAGATCCGCGCCGACGGCGCCGAAGCCGCAGCCAAGTGGCTGATCGAGTGGTTGGGCCGGCAGTGATCTTACTGCTTCAACTCCGCCAGCGCCTTTTGGGACGGCGCTGGCGAGATCTGGATCGGGCCGGAAAAGGGCTGATCCATTTCCATGATCAAATAGATGGCGGTGGCGACCAGCGCCGCCGACATGACGAACCTGCCGATCACGATGGTGTTGCGCGGCGCCCGGAAGCCGAAGCGTGCTTGCCAAGCGGGCGCGCGAAGACGCCATAGGCGGGGCTACGTCACGAACCCGCTTCCAATACCGGGCGAAGACGCTATCTATGGCGCGGGGCGGCTCCCAATCACTCACGAGGCAATCCATGACAATTCGCGCTGTCGTCTGGGGCGAGAACATCCATGAGCGGACCAATGAGGTGGTGGCCTCCATCTATCCGGAAGGCATGCATGCGACCATCGCCAAGGCGCTGAATGCGGACAAGGCGATCTCCGCCTCGACCGCGACGCTGGAGCAGCCGGAGCACGGCCTGCCGGAATCCCGCCTCGCCGAGACCGACGTGCTTGTCTGGTGGGGCCACAAGGACCATGGCGCCGTCGCCGACGAGGTGGTCGAGGGCGTTGCAAAGCGCGTCTGGGAAGGAATGGGCCTGATCGTGCTGCATTCCGGCCATTTCTCCAAGATCTTCAAGCGGCTGATGGGCACGCCCTGCACGCTGAAATGGCGCGAGGCCGGCGAGCGCGAGCGGCTCTGGGTGACCAGCCCCAGCCACCCGATTGCCGAAGGCCTGGGCGAGTTCTTCGAACTCGAGAACGAGGAGATGTATGGCGAGCAGTTCGCCGTGCCGGAGCCGCTGGAAACCGTCTTCATCTCCTGGTTCCAGGGCGGCGAGGTGTTCCGCTCGGGCCTCACCTACCGGCGCGGCGCCGGCAATGTCTTCTACTTCCGGCCCGGGCACGAGACTTATCCGACCTACCACGATGCGACGGTCCAAAAGGTGCTGCGCAACGCGGTGAAGTGGGCACATAACCCGCAAGGGTCGAAGCCCGCCATCCTCGATGCGCCGAACGTGCCGGTCGAGAGGGCGCTGGAGCCGATCGAGGAGCGCGGCGGCAAGCTGCACGCGCATGGCGAGGCCGGTTTCCGCTAAAGCGCTTCCTCTTTGCTCGGGATTGCGCGGAAACAGCGCCTGGGCCACATTCGCCTCGCATGATTGAATCGAACCAAATCGCTCGGAGGAGCAAGAAATGCGGCTTTTGATACTCGGAACCGGCTGGATGGCGCAGGAACATGCCCGCCGCTTCGGCGCCATCGAGTGCGTCGACATCGTCGGCGCGGTTGACGTCGATGCGGCTCGCGTCGGCGAGTACGCCGACGCCTACAAGATCCCGAAGCGCTTCACCTCGCTTGAGGCGGCGCTCGACTGGGGCGACTTCGACGCGGTCGCCAATGTCACGCCCGACCGCATCCATCATCCGACCACCATGGCGCTGGTCGCCGCCGGCAAGCCGGTGCTGTGCGAGAAGCCGCTGGCCGAGAATTTCGGCAAGGCGAACGAGATGGCCGACGCCGCGGAGGCCGCCGGCATCGTCAACATGGTCAACCTCACCTATCGCAACGTGGCCGCGCTGCAGAAGGCGCGCCAGATGGTCCGGGCCGGCGAGATCGGCACGGTGCACCATGTCGAGGCGTCCTATCTGCAGAGCTGGCTGGTGTCGAAATTCTGGGGCGACTGGCGCACGGATCCGAAATGGCTGTGGCGGCTGTCGCGCGGCCACGGGTCGAACGGCGTGCTGGGAGACGTCGGCATCCATATCCTCGATTTCGCCAGCTATGGCGCCGCGCTTGACATCGACCATGTCTTCTGCCGGCTGCGGGCCTTCGACAAGGCGCCGGGCAACCGCATCGGCGAATACCAGTTCGACGCCAATGACAGCTTCGCCATGACGCTCGATTTTTCCAACGGCGCCTTCGGCGTGGTGCATGCCAGCCGCTGGGCCACCGGCCATATCAACGAATTGCGCCTGCGCATCCATGGCGACAAGGGCGCCCTCGAGGTCGTGCACAATCTCGACGGCTCGATGCTGAAGGCTTGCATCGGCCCCAATGTCGAGAACGCCAAATGGGAGGAACTCGACGCAGGCTCCGTGCCGACCAACTACCAGCGCTTCGTCGAAGCGGTGAAGAGCGGCGCGCAGACCGAGCCCACCTTCCGCCACGCGGCTGGCCTGCAGAAAGTGCTGGACCTTGCCGTGGTGTCGGACGAGAAGCGGGCGGAGTTGAGGGCCGACGCGGATATGCAGTGAGGGCGTTTCCTCGCCCCGCCAAAGGCGGGGACAGGTGTCCGCGAAGCGGACGGAGAGGGGCCTTCGTAGGGCGCTCCCCTCTCCGTCTCGGCTTCGCCGAGCCACCTCTCCCCACTTCGTGGGGGGAGGAACGGGTCACGCTCCGCGATAAATCCCCACAGCCGCCGCTACCAGTGCCGCATTGCTTTCGGCCACGCTGCCGTCCGGCAACTCCTTCCCGTCCTCCAGCCCAACCCGCGTCGAGAATTTCCGCAGCGCCGCCCGCTGAACAAAAGGCCACACGGTCGCGTTCTCGCCATGCAGCAGGATCGAGCGGCGGATACCCTCGCGCTGCAGCACCTTTTGGATGCCGTTGGCGACGGCAAAGGCCTCGTCCAGCGCCTGTTCGGAAATCTCGATCAGCACGCGCAGCACCCGCCCGCCATGGTCGAGACTGGCAAGCCTGAGCGCGTCGCCGATCG
>NZ_RZRY01000327.1:0-6983 GCF_003998035.1 Mesorhizobium sp. M2A.F.Ca.ET.039.01.1.1
CATGAAGGCGTGCCGGTCAGGCCGCTGCCCGGCACCTGGAAGTCGACGCCGTCCGATACGATCGTGCCGGACGAGATCCCGTCGGCGGATGCCTCGCAGCCGCCCGTGCCGCCCGCGGCCGTCGGCCAGTCGCCGCAGCCCGCCGCCCCATCGCAGCCCGTTGCCCAGGCGCCCGCCCGCCAGCCGCGTCCAGCCCAGACGGTCGATGCCGAGGGCTTCGACATGCCCAGCGACAGCGGATCGACCGCCTCGATCAAGCATCCGGTGCCGCCTGGCGATGTCGGCGGTCCGAAGAAAAGGCGGCAGACCTCGATCCTCGACATACTGGGCGGGGGTTGAAGCCCGTTCGCCAGATCGGAACGGCTCCAGCTTTTATTCCGTCGCGATCCCGAAAACCGGAAACCACATTCCGGGATCATCGCTGCGGCGGCAACTCGCCCTCTCGCAATGATTGCCGCCTTCGGCTACATGTCCGGCCGGAGACAAAGTTCATGGCCGAAACCGACAGCAGAAAAACCATCGTGCTTACCGGCGCCAGCCGTGGCATCGGCCATGCGACGGTGAAGCGTTTCTCGCGCGAGGGCTGGCGCGTCATCACCTGCTCGCGCCAGGCCTTCGCCGAGGATTGCCCGTGGCCGGCCGGCCCCGAGGATCACATCAAGGTCGACCTCGCCGACCAGGAAGATGTCGGCATCGCCGTGTCGGAGATCCGCCACCGGCTCGAGGCGCATGGCGGACAGCTGCACGCGCTGGTCAACAATGCCGGCATCTCGCCGAAGCTGAAGGACGGCAGCCGGATGAACTCGATCGAGACGCCGATGCATGTCTGGCGCGACGTCTTCCAGGTCAATTTCTTCGCGCCGATCATGCTGGCGAGGGGCCTTTTCAAAGAACTCGCCGCCGCCAAGGGCTCGATCGTCAACGTCACCTCGATCGCCGGCACGAGGGTGCATCCTTTTGCCGGCACGGCCTATGCGACGTCGAAGGCGGCGCTCGGCTCGCTGACGCGCGAGATGGCGCATGATTTCGGTCCGCATGGCATCCGCGTCAACGCGATCGCGCCGGGCGAGATCGACACGGCGATCCTGTCGCCAGGCACGGACAGAATAGTCGAGACGATCCCGCTGAGAAGGCTGGGCGGCACCTCGGAAGTGGCCGACATCATCTACTTCCTGTGCTCCGGCCAGTCGTCTTACGTGACCGGCTCGGAAATCCACATCAATGGCGGCCAGCACGTCTGACCTGGCTGATTTCAAGCCACAGTGAGGACGGCCTTGCCGCTGAAGCTGCGCTGTCTGAGCGCGTCCAGGGCCTGGCCGATGTCCGTCCACGGCACGGTCATGGCCACGCGGGTTTTCAGCCTGCCGGCCGCGACGAGATCGAGCAGGGCGGCGATGTCGGCGCCGATGGCTGAGCCGGATGAGTAATAGGCGAAGGTCTGCAGCTTGGCGCCCTCGTGGCCTGGAACGAACTGGCGAAACCCTACAGGCGTGAGTTCGCCGCTGCTCGAGCCGAACATGACGATGGTGCCACCGGGTGTCACACGTTCGATCGCGGCGGCGAGGCTCTTGCCGCCGACCGACTCAGTGATCAGCGAAGACGGCCCCTCGGCTAGTTCGATCGATTCGACGACCTGCCCGGCGCCCAGATCGCGAAGATCATCGTGATGCCGGGCCGAGGCGATCGCGGTCACCGAGGCGCCCTGCTCGCGGGCAATCTGGATCTGAAAGCGACCGACCGCGCCGCTCGCGCCGGTGATCAGCACCCGCTGGCCGGCGAGAACGCCACCATGGCGCAAGGTCCTCAGCGCCGTCGTGCCCGCCACCGGCAGCGTGGCGGCGGACGCGAAGCTGACGCCATCGGGTATGACGGCGAGACGGTCGGTCGGAACGGCGACATGTTCGGCCCAGCCGGCCTGGTCGACCAAGGCCGCGACGCGCGTGCCCCCTTGCCGGGCCTGAGCCGTCGGCCGACGCGCGTTCCACGATGCCGACGATATCCTGGCCGGGGATCCAGCCGTCGGGGCGGATGGCGAGCAGGCGCAGCTCGCCACGATTCAATGATATTGCATGAATTGCGACCAATGCTTCGTTCGCATTGCAGTTTGGCTCGTCGGCCTCGGTGAGGTTCAGCCGGCTGGGGCTGTCGGAAGAAATGGCGAGAGCGAGCATGGCCCACCTTTGAATTGGCGTCTGAGACGCGATCGATTGCGAGGATATCGGCGCGAACCTATCTTTCGTGACTGAAGAATCTAGAGATACAGCCAAATGATCGCTAAAAACATTCAATCATGAGACAGCCACCCCGCTGGCCCTGGCTAGATTTCGATGTCGACGACGTGGCTGCGCCGGCGATCGCCGTTGGCGTCGATGTCACCGAGACCAGGGCCGAGGTGCGCGCGCATTGGCATCGCAAGGGGCAGCTCGTCTTCGCGCTCGGCGGCGCCGTCACCTGTCGGGTTCCGACCGGGCTCTGGATGGTGCCGCCGCATTGCGGCGTGTGGGTGCCGACCCGCATGGAACACAGCAACATCGCGACGGCGAATGCGCGGATTTTCTTCGTCTATATCGAGCCTGGCGCCGCCGACCTGCCGGATCGGTGCTGCACGCTTTCGATCTCGCCGCTGCTGCGCGAAGTGATCATCGAGCTGTCGGAATGCGCGCCGGACGACCCGCGCTGCGACTTCCTGGGAAAGGTCCTGCTCGCCGAGCCGCTCATGCCGGTGCAGCAATTGCATTTGCCGATCTCGGCCGAGCCGCGGCTGCGCCGGATCGCGGAAGCATTGGCCGACAACCCTGCAGATCGCAGCACGCTGGCGGAATGGGCCAACCGGGTGGCGCTCAGCGAAAGCAGCCTGGCGCGCCTCGTCGTCAAGGAGACGGGCCTGAGTTTCGGCCGCTGGCGCCAGCAGTTGCACCTGATCGTGGCGCTCAGGGAACTGTCCGCCGGCGCCAGCGTGCAGCGGGTGTCGGGCGATCTCGGCTATGAATCCGTCACCGCCTTCATCACCATGTTCAAGAAGGCGCTGGGCAAGCCGCCGGCGAAATATCTCAGCGATATCGCGCAGAATGGCGGTTCCGCGTTTACAATTTGACGCCCATCAAGCGGGCTGTGGATTGATCGCCATGGCAGGCCCGGACGCACCGGTGTTTTTGCCGGTTACCACCTCGACGATGCCGCGCGCGATCTCGCGCTCGCCCATGATCACCGTGTCGGCGCCGAGGCTTTTCAGATGCTCGACCTCGGCGTCGGAGTGCGCGCGGGCGATGATATTGATCGCAGGATTGGCGGCGCGGGCTCGAAGCACGATCTGGCCGGACTCGAAGGCATTGGGGATGGCGAGGATCAGCCGCTTCGCGCCTTCCGGATTGGCGGCCGCGAAGACATCCGCATTGGCGGCATTGCCGGCCACTGTCTCGATGCCGTCGTCACGCAGCTTGGCCAGCGTCTTGTCGGCATCCTCGATCACCAGGAAGGGCAGGGCGGCTTCCTTCAGCGCTACGCCGACGAGGCTGCCGACGCGGCCGTAACCGATCAGGATGGAATGGCCGGCAAGCGCGGTCTTGGGCGGCGGGCCGTCTTCCTTTCCCAGCGTTGCCTGGACCGAAGCAATCTGGCCGGGCTCGGTGGCCGGGCCGATCGGCCTTTGCTCTTCGACAGGTGCCGTGTTGCCGGCGCGCTTTTCCAGCCACGGCTTCATCCAATCGACAAGGAGGAACATCAGCGGATTGAGCAGGATCGAGAGGATCGCGCCGGCCAGGATCAGGTCGCGGCCCTGTTCGGGCAGCAATTTTAGGCCGACGCCAAGCTCGGCAAGGATGAAGGAGAATTCCCCGATCTGGGCAAGGCTCGCCGAAATCATCAGCGCGGTGGCGATCGGATAGCGGAAGGCGATGACGATGACGAAGGCGGCGAACGACTTGCTGACGACGATGATGGCCAAGGTGGCGAGGATCGGCAGGCCGTTGCTGATCAGGCTGAGCGGGTCGAACAGCATGCCGACCGAGACGAAGAACAGCACCGAGAAGGCGTCGCGAAGCGGCAACGATTCTTCCGCCGCGCGATGACTGAGCTCGGACTCGCTCATGATCATGCCGGCGAAGAAAGCGCCGAGCGCCAGCGAGACGCCGAACAGCTTCGCCGCGCCGAAGGCGACGCCGAGCGCGATAGCCAGCACCGAAAGCCGAAACAATTCGCGCGAGCCAGTGTGGGCGACATAATGCAGGATCCAGGGAATGACCCGGCGCCCGACCACCAGCATGACGACGACGAAGGCGGCGACCTTGGCGAGGGTGATGCCGACAACGCCCCATATGCCGTAGCTGGCGGGCAGCGAGAGCAGGCTCGTATGATCATCGACCTGCGCCCGGCCGCCGAGCACGCCGGCGAGCGCGGGCAACAACACCAGCGCCAGCACCATGGCGAGATCCTCGACGATCAGCCAGCCGACCGCGATGCGGCCGCGTTCGGTCCCGATCAATCGCCGTTCCTGCAAGGCGCGCAAGAGCACCACAGTCGAGGCGACCGAAAGCGCCAGTCCGAAGACCAGGCCGGCGCCCAGCGGCCAGCCGAGCAACCAGGCAAGCCCGACGCCAAGCAGGGTGGCGAAGCCGATCTGCACGATGGCGCCCGGCACGGCGATGGCGCGGACGGACAGAAGGTCCTTCAGCGAAAAATGCAGGCCGACGCCGAACATCAAAAGGATGACGCCGATTTCAGCGAGCTCGTTGGCAAGGCTGGCGTCGGCGACGAAGCCCGGCGTGTTCGGCCCGACCAGGACGCCGGCGACGAGGTAACCGACAAGCGGCGGGATGCGGAAACGGTTGGCTAAAGCCCCGAAGACGAATGCCAGCCCCAGACCGGCGACGATGGTGGCGATAAGGGGCGTGTCATGCGGCATTGTCTTTTTGCGCGCCTTTCGAAAATTCACGATTCGGATGGGCGCCCGCCGAGGCCGTCGCCTTCGGCAATATGGTGGACGGAGCGGCGATCATGCAACCGCCGCCGCGCAGAAATCGACCTAGAAACAGGGTGCAAACCGGGAAATCGGCGACGCGCCGACAAAGAGACGGTCGCGGAACGCATTTGGTCCCGAAGCTGCTTTGCCTCGGCCGCTTATGCCGCTTGCAAGAGGGTCTCGATATCGGGAATCGTGTGGTTGGTGAGCGTCTTGGGAATTTCGGCCTGCACCTTCTCGCTCACCTCTTTGTGCAGTTTCTGGCGCATCTCGCCAAGCACCTGCGGCGGTGCGATCAGCACGACCGCGTCGAATGCGCCGCGATGCGCGAGCTTGTAGAGCCGGTCGGCGATCTCGACAGCGAAACGTTCCTTGCCGAGACGGTGCCAATCGGTCTCCTCGACGGCGCTGCGGGGGCCTTCGTTGCTCTGGCGGCCGGGTTTGTCCGTGCCTTGCTCGCGCGTCGCGGGGTTCTCCTGCTCCATCTCGTGCACCACCTCCAGGTTCGGGAACTTGTTGTCGCCCTGGTTGCGCAGGAAGAGTGCCTTTTCGCCATCGGCCACGACGACCCACAATCCGTGCTTCAGCTTGATGTTCATGGTGTTCCTCCTTTGCTTGCGGGGTGCCGACCGGTCGAGCCCAGGATCGACAGAATGGATGCCTAGCCAAACGAGCCGCGGAGCAGGATTGTTCCGACGTGTCGGTGGCACTCTCAACTGCTCCTACCAGGCGAGGTTGCGCGCCGACCGGCAAGGTCGGCTTAATCTACTAAGTTAGTAGAATTTAGAAAAAACTGTTTTGCCGCTTTCCCGGGCCGATGGTAAAAGTCACGAAAGATCAGCGTGGTTTCTCACGCCGTTCCGGCTCTCTCATTCTCAAAGTAGAATTTTTTTCTCTTGCTCTTCGCGGCTGCGAAAAAGCGATTGCCTGCCGTTCGGCGACGCGCGAGTGATTGCCTTCTGGTTTTTGGCCAGTCCGCGTAAAACTGCCAAACTGTTTCACTATTGCTCGTCGCCATGTCGCCAGCCAACGCCAAGCTCAATGCCTTCCCGGTCTTCATGCGGATCGACGGCGAAGCCGTGGCCATCGTCGGCAATCGCGAAGAGGCGCTTGCCAAGGCCCGGCTGCTCGCCCAGTCGAGCGCGGCGCTGCGCATCATTGCCGACGACGCCGATCCCGACCTGCTCGCCTTCGTCGCCGCGTCCGGTGCCGTTCACATCGGTGCCGCCTATGAGGCCGCGCATCTCCAGGATGTCGCCCTGGTGTTCGCAGCCAGTGGCGACAAGGCGCTCGACCGCCGCGTCGCCGAGGACGCGCGCCGGTTGGGCATTCCGGTCAATGCGGTAGACCAGCCGGACGTGTGCGATTTCTTCACCCCGGCGCTGGTCAACCGCGCGCCGGTTGCGATTGCCATCGGCACCGAGGGCGCCGGACCGGTTCTGGCGCAGATGCTGCGTGTCCGCATCGACCGCATGCTGCCGCCTTCGCTCGGCCGGCTGGCGGCGCTTGCCGCGTCGTTCCGCGCCGCCGCGGAGAAACTGCCGAAGGGCAACCGCCGCCGCCGCTTCTGGAGCGATTTCTTCGCTGGCGCGCCGGCCAAGGCCATCGAAGCCGGTGACCACGCCCAGGCGCATGGCGCGGCGCTCGAACTCCTGAGCGTGGATGCGCCGGCCGGGGGCCATATCGCGCTGGTCGGCGCCGGTCCGGGCGCGGAGGACCTGTTGACGCTGCGCGCGCACCGCCTGCTGATGGAAGCCGATGCCATCGTCTATGATGCGCTGGTGCCGGAGGCGATCGTCGCCATGGGCCGCCGCGATGCGGAGCGCCTACCGGTCGGCAAGCGCAAGGGCTGCCATTCCAAAAGCCAGGAAGAAATCAACGCGCTGCTGATCGAACTCGGCCAAGCCGGCAAGCGCGTGGTGCGGCTGAAGTCAGGCGATCCGCTGGTGTTCGGCCGGGCCGGCGAGGAGATGGCGGCGCTGCGCGAGGCCGGCATCGCCTATGAGGTGGTTCCGGGCGTCACCGC
>NZ_RZRY01000328.1:0-6979 GCF_003998035.1 Mesorhizobium sp. M2A.F.Ca.ET.039.01.1.1
GAGCGGCAGCTTTGCCTGTGGCGCCCGCCATTGGACGCCTGTTCTGTTGCCCACGAGGGGCTCGTCTATTTCAAAGCACGAAGCGTGCCAGTTTTACGAGAGATCAGAATTTCATTTAAAATCAGCATGCTGCACAATGGGCCTGCGGCGGAGCCAAGCTGCAACGCGGTCAAACATTGATCAATGGTATGGACATGCCGCACAAATTTTGTGCATCGCACAAGACTGGCGCGCGAATGATCAGGCGCGTTTCTGGCCGGCAATGTAGGCGTCGATCCGGTCCGGATCGAAGATCTGGCCGTCGAAAAATCCGTCGGGACCAAGCACCAGGCTCGCCCCCGCCGAGCCGACTGGCGTCGCAACCTTCAGCGCGCCCTCGACCTTGGCATTGGCGCCGGGCAGCGCCACGCCGAGCGGCTTCAGCGCCGAGCGGTAGAGGTCGGGCCGATAGCAGTCGCGGGCGATGGCGAGGTTCTGCGGTGTGTGCGGCAATTGCCCCCAGCGCACCATCTGCGTGTAGAACCACAGCGCATGGCTTTTCCAGGGGAAGTTCGCCGCCTTGTCGAAGGGCAGGAAGAAATCCTCGACGCGCCGCTCCACGCCGCCGCCAAGTTGAAGGCGTCCAGTGAGCGCCGGCATCTGGATTGCCTCCGGCTGCCCAAGGAAGGCCGGCTTCGCCATCAGCGCAGCCAGTTCGCCGCGGTTCGCCGGGTCCTGGCACCAGCGGGCGGCGTGATGCAACGCCCTGAGAAGTGCTGCAAGCGCCTCCGGGTTCTCCTCGGCCCACACCTTACGCGCGCCGATCACCTTTTCCGGACTGTTACGCCAGAGCAGCGCCTTGACGGTGACGATGCGGCCGGTTCCGGCCGCGACAGCGGCGCTGTTCCAAGGCTCGCCGACGCAATAGCCGTCGATGCGGCCGGCAGCCAGCGCATCGGCCATGAAGGGCGGCGGCACGATGACGATCTCGATGTCGCGGTCGGGATCGATGCCGCAGGCGGCCAGCCAGTAGCGCAGCTCGTAATTATGCCCGGAATGCGGATGCACGACGGCGAAGCGCAGCGGCTCGCGGCCGGCACCCGCCCGCTCGCGGATCAGAGCGCCAAGCGCCGACCCCGCGCGCGCCGGATCGAGGTCGGGCGCGGCACCTTGCGTCGCCATGCCGTCCCAAACCGCGTTGGACACGGTGATGCAGTTGCCGCCGAGCCCGAGCGAGAAGGGCACGATGGTCTCCGAGGCAAGCGGCGTGAGGCCGAGGCTGCAGGCGAGCGGCATCGGCCCCAGCATATGGGCGACGTCGAAATGGCCGATGGCGATGCGGTCGCGGATGTTGGCCCAGGAGGTCTCACGCTGCAGCTTGAGCTCGATGCCCTCGCGGGCGGCAAAGCCTATCTCGCCGGCCACGACCAGAACGGCGCTGTCGAAGAGCGGCATGAAGCCGGCGGTGATTTCGTGCGCCATGCTCATTCGCCCTCCAGCGGTCCCAGCAATCCCGCCGCGGTCACCAGACTCTGGGCGATCTCGGCGATCTTGCGGTTCTGGTTCATGGCGGTCTTGCGCAGAAGCGTGTAGGCAGCCTCCTCGCTCAAGCCCCGCGACTTCATCAATATGCCCTTGGCCCGGTCGATGACCTTGCGGTTCTCCAGCTCGCTGCGCGCCTCCTCCAATTCGCGCGCCATGCGCGAGAAGGCGTTGAAGCGGCTGATCGCCATGTCGAGGATCGGCTTGATGCGTTCCTTCTTCAGCCCGTCGACGACATAGGCGGACACGCCCGCATCGACTGCGGCCTCGATCGAGGCCTGGTCGGAGCGGTCGACGAACATGGCGATCGGCCGCTTCACCGCGCGCGACAGCTGGAACATGTTCTCCAGCATGTCGCGGTTGGGATTTTCCAGATCGATGACGATGACGTCCGGCTCGATCTCGGCGATGCGCCGGGCAATGCCGGCCACGTCATGGATCACCGTGACATGGCGATGGCCTGCGTCCCGCAACCCGGCCTCGATGATCGAGGCGCGGATGCGGTTCTCGTCGATAACAAGGATGGTCAACGAACCGGTGGACATGCGCCTATTGTGCAGGCGGCCCGCAATTGTGCAATGCGGCGATCGACGGATTGGTTTCCATCCGATCCTCGAGGCACGGGCTGCGACGCTTTCGCGTCCCGGCCTGCGTTGCCGGTGAAGGGCGGGAACACTATAGATGTTCATCGTGCGCGAAGATATTCACACGGCAGGCGTCCCGGTACTCTGCGTTTCATGCGAGGCGCGGCACCGCGGCATATGCGGCGCGCTCAACGCCGGGCAGCTCGTCGATCTTGCCAAATCGACGAAACGGCACGAGGCCGAGGCCGGCAAGGAGTTGGTGGGCGATTCCAGGAGCGTCGAGCGTTTCTCGAACGTGCTTTCAGGCGTCGTGAAGCTGACCAAGACGCTTTCCGACGGCCGCCAGCAGATTGTCGGCCTGCAATTCGCTCCCGATTTCCTCGGCAGACCGTTCCAGAGCGAGAGCACGCTCAGCGCCGAGGCGGCGACAGACGTCGAACTATGCTCGTTCCCGCGCCAGGCGCTGGAGCGCATGATAAAGGAGCAGCCCAACCTTGAGCATCGCCTGCTCGAACAGAAGCTGCGCGAGCTTGACCAGGCGCGCGACTGGATGGTGGCGCTCGGCCGCAAGACGGCCTCCGAGAAGATATCGAGCTTCCTTCTGATGATCGCGCGCAACATCGACCCCGCCGCCGGGCCGGAGCGGCGCAGCGCCGCTTTCGATCTGCCGTTGTCGCGCGCGGAGATCGCGGATTTCCTGGGTCTCACCGTCGAGACGGTAAGCCGGCAGATCACCCGGCTGCGGGGCGAGGGCGTCATCCGCGTCGAAAACAACCGCCACGTCATCGTCGACGACATCGGGCGCCTGGCCGCGCGGGCCGGAGACTGATCCCCGGGGCGTTCGTTTAGAGCAATTCCAGGAAAAGTGCATAGCGGTTTTCCGTCCGGAATTGCGTAAAGACAAATACTTACTGATTGCCGAGAACCTTCGGCAGCACGTGGTCGCGCTCAAAGGCAATGTGGCGGCGCAACGATTCGAAGAAGGCGCGCAGCATATAGCCGAACGCCTCGGGATTTTCGATCTGCCGCCCGTGGCCGTAGGCCAGCAGCGCCTCGCTGAGATCCGCCGCCGCGCTTTCATCCTCCAGGTGCTCGAGCTTCAATCGCGCGACGGTGTCTTCCTCGCCCGTCTGCCGCGCAAAGGCAGGGAAGACGACCTCTTCCTCGAAGCGGTGGCACTCGCGCAGCAGCGGCAAGAGGTCGGCCGCCATGGCGAGGCACTGGAGCCGGTCGACGCGCGATGGCAGGTCGTCGGCGATGCCTTCGAGCATGTGGCAGAGCGCGAGCTTCTGCATATGCGCCCGCCGCATATCTGCCGGGCTGTGCAGCGGCTCCGGCTCGGCGCTCGTCATGATAGCTCCTCCGTCACGCCCGGGCTCAAGGCGGGTTGCTGCTCGACGGCAACAGGATCGGGAACATCGCCAGCCCACCGTGGCAATTGCCGTCGCGACGCCGAGGAAGAAAGTCGGACATGGAGCATCCTTTCTGGACATCGCCTCATAGCGCGACACGAATGCTGGAGACTTGACCTGAATCAACTCATGTCCTCCTCGCCTGTGCGAGAAGCGGGCCATGAAAACGCAGGTCGTTCCCGCACCGGTTCCTGATTCCGCCGCCGCGACGCCCGGTACCTTTCAGTCGCTTTCCGCCGCCCAGGGACTGGCAAGGCGTGGATTGCGCGGTCTTCTCGCCTTGCAGGCGGTCCGCACCGTGCTCAGGCTCGGCGTCGCCGCGACGGCGGCGATGGCCGCCGGCCGGCTCGTGATGGGCGAGACGGTCGATCCATGGCTCGTCGCCGGGATGATCGCGCTGCTCGCGGCCACATGCCTCGCCGGATTCGCCGCCGAAAGGATGCAGGCTTCCGCGGAAAACGCCATGTCGACGCGACTGCGGGCGCTCGCGAGCGAGCGACTGGGCAAGATGCCGGCGCGGCAGCTGCAGTCGCTCTCGACAGGGGCCTTGATCGTCTCGATGCAGCGCCATCCGGAGGCGATCGCCGCACTGGTGGTGGGCCATCGTGCCGCCACGGCCATGATGGCGGCCGGGCCATTGCTCGCTGCCATCGCGCTTTGCTTCGTCTCCTGGCAGGCCGCGCTGCTGGTCATCTGCCTGACGCCGGTCATGATCCTGTTCTTCGCGCTGGTGGGCAATGCGATCCGCCGGCGCGCCGACGCCCAGGAGTGTGCCTTCGGCCGGCTGGCGGGCCAGTTCGCCGACCGCGTCCGCACGCTGCCCACAATTCTTGCCAACCACGCGACGGCAAGCGAGGAGGCAAAACTCGGCCATCGCCTGGAGGGCTACGCGGGCGAGACGATCGGTCTGCTGCGTATAGCCTTTGCCAATGCCGGGATCATCGACTTCTTCGCCTCGCTCTCGATTGCGATCCTCGCCATCCTCCTCGGCCTGGGGCACCTGAAGCTTGCGACGATCCCCGGCTTCTCCAATCTCGAGCTCTGGCAGAGCCTGTTCATCCTGATGATCGCGCCGGAATATTTCGCACCATTCCGCCGCTTCTCGGAGCAGTACCATGCCAAGGCGGAAGGGTTGGCGGCTGCCACCGCGCTGGACCGGCTGCTCGGCGCCGAACCGATCGCGTCGACGACCTTGCCGGTGCTCGACCGGTTGCGCCTGACATTGCCTGCACATGGCCTCGTCGCCATCGTCGGTCCGAGCGGATCGGGCAAATCGACGCTTCTGCGCCGTCTCGCCGGGCTCGAGCCGGGCGCCATGCCGAAGCCGGGAACCCGTCCGCTGGCCGCTGGGGAGATCGCCTGGGTTTCGACGGATGCCTACGTGCCCGAAGGAACGTTGTCGGAGGCTATTTCGTGGAATGGCGGCGCGCTGGACCGGAGCCGGCTGGAAAATGCCGCGCGCGCGATCGGGCTGCTCGACGACGCCCTGCTGCCAGGCGGTCTCGATGCAAGGCTGGACAAGGGCGGCGCCAATCTTTCGGGCGGCCAGCGGCTTCGCATCGCCATCGCCCGCGCGCAACTTTTCGGACGGACCGTGCTGGCCGACGAGCCGACGGCAAAACTCGACCGCGCGACCGCCGAGGCCGTGCAGCGCATGCTGATCGGGATTTCAGAGGCGCGGCTGGTCGTTGTGGCGACGCATGACCGGGAGCTTGCCGCCGCCGCCGACCTGGTTGTGGATCTCACCCGTGACGATACCGTCGAGGTGGCGGCATGAGCACAGCGTTTCAGTCATCGAACCGGAAGTCGTGGCGGCTGGCGACGGGCTTCGCCTTCACCGCGCTGGCCTGCGCCATATTGCTGGGCGGCGTGTCCGCTTGGCTGCTCGGCTCGGTGGCGATCGCCGGCCTTTCCGCCACCGCTTTCACTTTCAACTTTCACACCCCCGCGGCTTTCATCAGGCTGTTCGCGGTTGGCCGCACCGCCGCCCGCTATGGCGAGCGGCTGACCGGACACAAGGCCGCGCTCACCGATCAGATATCGCGTCGCGTCGAGCTGTTCGCCGCGATGGCGGCGGCGCCGGCGGTGCGCCGGGCCGGATGGCAGCTGGGCGACGATTCGCGCCTTGCCGACTATCTGGACGATGTCGAGGACCTCGACTTCGCCAGGCTGCGCGCCGGCCTGCCGGCTCTGACGCTTGCCTGCGGCCTCGCGGTCCTGGTCGCCGGCTCGGCGGTGCTGGCGCCTTTGTCCCTCCTGCCCATCATAGTCTTGCTGCTTGCCATCCTGTTCGCGGGGAACCGGGTGGCCAGAGCTGGCGCCATGGCATGGCGTGAGACCAGGTCGCTGCGCCGCGGGGGCGCGAGCCGGCTTGGCGCGGCCATGGCGTCAGCGGTACCCCTGAAGGCGGAGGGCGCCTGGAACCGCGAATGCACTGAGGCCCTTGCCGCGCTCTCTCGCGCCGACGCCGCGCAGCTTGCCCTTCGCCGGCTGCAGGCCATGCTGGACATGATCGGCGCGGCTTTCGGTCCGGTTGCCGGCGTCAGTGTGATGGCGGCTGCCTGGTATGCGGGCAGACAAGGCACGGAGCTTCTCGCGCCGATGCTGCTCGCCTTCTCCTGGCTGGCGCTGGGCGAAACCATGAATGGCGCATCGCGCATGCTGGTTGCCGTGCTCCGCCGCAACGCGGCTTGCGCCGAGATCGGCCAATGGACACGCGGCACCGCGGCCGGCAGGCGCGAATTCGCCCTGGATGACATCAAGCCCGCCCTGCTGCTTCATGGCGGCCTGCAACGCCGTGCACCCGACGGCCGGTCGATCGGAACGCCCATCTCTCTGCTCCTCGCGTGGGGCCAGCCGACACTGCTCGTCGGCGCAAGCGGTTCGGGCAAGACGAGCCTGCTCAAGCAGATCGCCGGCTGGATCGGCGACGATGCCTTCGCCACCGACGACCGCATCCTGTCGGCAGGCGAGCGGCGGGCGCTCGTGTCCCTCGTCCTGCACGACGCGGTCGTGCTGGAGGACACCGTCCGCGCCAATCTCTTCGCCGGCGATGTCCCGGATGCCGCGCTGTGGCGGGCGCTGGAAGCCGTCGAGATGGACGGCCGCATCCGCGACTCGGGGGGGCTGGACAGCTGGGTCAGGCAGGACAGGTTCTCGCTCGGCGAAGCGCAGCGCATCAACCTCGCGCGCGCCTGGCTGTCACCCCGACCCGTTGTGTTGCTTGACGAACCGACCGAGCATCTCGACGAGGCGCAGGGCGAGCGCATCCTCGAGCGGCTGCTCGCCCGCTTCAGCGATAGGATCGTCGTCGTCTCCACCCATCGCGCGCCGCCGCTTCGCGATGTCCGCACGATCGAGTTGCAGCCGTAATCACGCCGCCGAGCTGTCCTGCTCCAAGGCGTTCGGGTCGCCCGGCGCCGTCGCCCAGGCGAGCTCGACCAGCGTCACTGTGCGTCGCCC
>NZ_RZRY01000329.1:0-6968 GCF_003998035.1 Mesorhizobium sp. M2A.F.Ca.ET.039.01.1.1
GGCGCTGGCGATCAACCCGCGCGTCATGCTGTTCGACGAGCCGACGTCGGCGCTCGATCCGGAGCTGGTCGGCGAGGTGCTGAAAGTGATCGGCGATCTGGCGCGCGAGGGGCGCACCATGGTGCTGGTGACGCATGAAATGAAGTTCGCCCGCGAGGTCGCGACGCATGTCGTCTATCTCTACAACGGGCTGGTCGAGGAGGAGGGTCCGCCCGAACAGCTGTTCGGCGCCCCCAAATCCGAAAGGCTCAAACAATTCCTCCGCAATGTCGGCTAGGGGCCGGCATCAAGCGGAGCGAAAAACCGGGAACAACAACAAACTGGGAGTCCTGACATGAAGACTGTTCTCAAGACATTCGCGGCAGCGCTGCTTTTCGGCGTCGCGGCGATGGGCGGCGTCGCCAAGGCCGAGCAGGTCAAGATCGGCGTCGCCGCCGAGCCCTACCCGCCTTTCACCTCGCCCGACGCCAGCGGCAAATGGGTCGGCTGGGAGATCGATTTCGTCGACGCGGTCTGCGCCGAAGAGAAGCTCGACTGCGTCATCACGCCGGTTGCCTGGGACGGCATCATCCCGGCGCTGACCACCAAGAAGATCGACGCCATCGTCTCCTCGATGTCGATCACGGCCGAGCGCGAGAAGACGATCGACTTCTCGGACAAGTACTACAACACTCCGACCGCAATCATCGGGCCGAAGGACCAGAAGTTCGGCGCCACGCCGGACGATCTCAAGGGCAAGGTGATCGGCGTCCAGGTGTCGACCGTGCATGCGGTCTACGCCAAGAAGCACTTCACCGGCGCGCAGGAGATCAAGGAATACCAGACGCAGGACGAAGCCAACAACGATCTGGCCGCCGGCCGCATCGACGCGGTGCAGGCCGACTCGATCGCGCTCGGCGAATTCCTGAAATCCGACCAGGGCAAGGCCTGCTGCGACCTGAAGGGCATGGTGGCCCCGGACGACGAGGTGCTGGGACCGGGTGTCGGCGCCGGCATCCGCAAGGAAGACACCGCGCTCAAGGAAAAGTTCAACGCCGGCATCAAGGCGATCCGCGCCAACGGCAAATATGACGAGATCTCGAAGAAGTATTTCGATTTCGACATCTATGGCGGCGCCACGCAGTCGAACTGAGTCTCTCGCAACTGAGTGAGGGCATGGCGTTCGCGCCATGCCCGATCCTTGCCACGCACGCTTGCCGCTGACCTTCGGCTTCAGTGGCTTGCCAGCAATCCGGGGGTGAAGCTGATCGACGCCTTTCTTCCGGCCTCGGCGGCCGGCATCATCGAACTCCTGTCACCGGTGGCGCCAGGCTGGGGCGGCACGCTGCTGGTCGGGCTGCTGCATTCGCTCGAGATCGCCATCGGCGCCACCTGCCTCGGCCTGCTGATCGGCACCGCCGGCGCCTTCGGCAAGCTCTATGGCGGGCCGGTGACGCGCGACCTTCTGGCCGTCTACACCACGGTGGTCCGCGCGGTGCCGGAACTGGTGCTGATCCTGCTGCTCTATTACGCCGGCACCGACCTCATCAACCAGGTGCTAGCGGCGATGGGCTACAGCCGTGTCGATATCAGCGGTCTGGCGGCCGGCATTTTCGTGCTGGGCTTCGTCCAGGGCGCCTATTCGACCGAGGTTATCCGCGGCGCTATCCTCGCCATCCCGCAAGGCCAGATCGAGGCCGCCCGCGCCTATGGCATGTCGCCCAGTCTGATGCTCAGGCGCATCACGCTCCCGGCGATGCTCCCCTTCGCCATACCCGGCCTCGCCAATCTCTGGCTGATCGCCACCAAGGACACGGCGCTGCTTGCCGTCGTCGGCTTCTTCGAGCTGACGCTGGCGACGCGCCAGGCAGCCGGCGTCACCAAGGCCTATCTGCTCTTCTACGTCGCCGCCGGCGTGCTTTACCTGGCCGTGACCCTCTTCTCCAACCTGATCATCGGCCGCGTCGAGGCCTGGTCGCGGCGCGGCATGCCGTCCGTCAAGGAGGCGCGCTGATGTCGGCCGAAGCCACCGCGATCAACATGGCGGCGCGCGCCTCGATCTGGCTCAAGCCGCACCGCATCGTGCTTATCCTGATCGCGTTGGCGCTGGTGCTCTGCGCGGCTTTCTTCATGCGCTGGGACTGGCTGCCGCAATATGGGGAGATGGGCCTGATGGGCATCTGGCGGGCGCTCTGGATCCTGGCCGTCACCTGCGCGCTGGGCTTCGCGCTTGCGGTGCCGCTCGGGCTCGCCCAGGCCGGCGGACCGATCTGGTTCTCGGCACCGGCCAAGGTCTTCTGCACCATCATCCGGGGAACGCCACTGCTCCTGCAGCTTTGGCTGCTCTATTACGGCCTCGGCTCGATCTTCCCGCAATATCCCTGGATCCGCGAATCCTGGCTCTGGCCGTATCTCCGGCAGGCCTGGCCCTATGCCGTGGTGGCGCTGACCTTCTCCTTCGCCGGCTATGAGGGCGAAGTGATGCGCGGCGCCTTTGCCGGCGTGCCGCGCGGACAGCTGGAGGCCGCCCGCGCCTTCGGCATGAGCCGCTGGAAAATCTTCCGCCGCATCTGGCTGCCGCAGGCCTTCTACCGGGCGCTGCCGACCCTGACCGGCGAGACGGTGCTGCAGCTGAAGTCGACACCGCTGGTGGCGACAATCAGCGTCATCGACATCTTCGCCGTCTCCTCCAAGGTGCGGCAGGACACCTACCTGACCTACGAGCCTTTGCTGCTTCTGGCGCTGATCTATATGACGATCACCGGCATTCTCGTCTTCGCGTTCAGCCGGATCGAGGCGAGGATTCCGGTGAAGATCGGGTAGCGAATAGAGAGTAGCGAATAGCGAGTAGTTCCTTTACCTCCCCTACTCGCTATTCCCTATTCGCTACTCGCTGCTGGGCAACTCTGATGCAACTCACCCTCGACCAGGCAACAGGCCTATGCCGGATGGCGGCGCTCGGCGCCGGCGCCAATGAGGAGGCGGCGCAGTCGCTGACCGCCTCGATCATCGCCGCGGAGGCCGAAGGCCTGTCGACGGTCGGGCTGTCGCATTTCATCGACTATCTGGAGGCGCTCGAAGCCGGTCGCATCGACGGCAATGCCGATCCGGTGATCACGCGGCCGGCGCTTGCGGTCTACTTCTCCGACGCGCGCGGCGGGCTTGCCCATACCGGCTTCGACCGCACGATCGATGACCTGGTCAAGGCGGCGAAACTGTTCGGCGTGTCGATCTTCTCGCAGAAGAACGCCTACACATGCGGCGCGCTCGGCTATTTCACCGGGCGGCTGGCGGAACAGGGGCTGGTGTCCTTTGCGGCCACCAACGGGCCGGCGGTGCTGGCCGGCTCAGGCTCGGTCAAGCCGGTCTATTGCACCAACCCGATGTCCTTCGCCTCGCCCGCCGCCGACGGGCCGCCGCTGGTCATCGACCAATCGTCGAGCGCCACCGCCTTCGTCAACATCCGCAAGGCGGCCGAGGATGGCAAGAAGATCCCCGAAGGCTGGGCTCTGGATGCCAGCGGCAACCCGACCACCGATCCGGCGGCGGCGATGAAGGGCGCGATGCTTGCCTTCGGCGGTCAGCGCGGCGCCAACATCGCGCTGATGGTCGAGGTGCTGGCCGCCGGCATTTCCGGCGCCAACTGGTCCCTCGACGCGCCCTGGTTCACCGGCGGGCCGGACAGCCCCGGCACCGGCCTTTTCGTTCTCGCCATCGAGCCCAAGCTGCTCGATCCGGACTTCGAGCAGCGCATGAAGGACCAGCTCGACCGGCTGCGGCGGCGCTATGGCGTGCATATTCCTGGACGCTCGCGCGCCGAAGCCGCGGAGAAGGCAAAGGCGCGTGGCATCACCACGTCCAGGTCGGTCGTGCAGCGCATTTCGGAATTCGCCGAGCGTTACTCGGCCTGATTCCCTGCTGTTGAACCTTTTCCCGACTTGACGCGACACATTCGCGGCACCCGATGCCGCGAGCCGCCTGGTTGACTCCGTCCGGCTCGTGGCTGGCGGCGCCGCGCCGGGCGTTCAGGGCGAGGCGGGCGTGCTTGCTTTACGCCACCTTGATACCGTCTTAGGTCAGGCCGACTCGTTGGCCCCTGTTTCGGCGCGGAACTGCCCGGAAAACCCCGCTTCGGCGGGGTTTTCTGTTTTCTTTCAACGCGGCGGAGCGGCATTCCGGGCAAGTTCAAAAACAGGGCAATGGCGACCTCCGGTCGCTCTTTGCCTTTGGCGAGAAACGGATTAAGAAACGGCTTCAGCCAAGCATTCGCGCGGAGCCAGTCATGACCGAAATCCTGCAGACCCCCAAGCTCGTCGTCGTCTTCGGCGGCTCGGGCTTCGTCGGTCGCCATGTCGTTCGCGCCCTGGCCAAGCGCGGCTACCGCATCCGTGTCGCCTGCCGGCGGCCCGACCTTGCCGGCCACGTGCAGCCGCTCGGCAATGTCGGCCAGATCCAGCCGGTGCAGGCCAATGTGCGCGTGCGCTGGTCGGTCGACCGCGCCGTGCAGGGCGCCGACCATGTCGTCAACCTCGTCGCCATCCTGCATGAGACCGGCCGCCAGAAATTCGGCGCGGTGCACGATTTCGGCGCGCGCGCCGTCGCCGAGGCCGCACGCTCGGTCGGCGCCGGCCTCACCCACATCTCCGCTCTCGGAGCCGACCCGAATTCCCCGTCCAGCTATGCCCGCACCAAGGCGCTCGGCGAAAAGGCGGTGTTCGATACGATCGCGGACGCCGCCATCTTCCGCCCGTCGATCAATTTCGGGCCGGAGGACTCCTTCTTCAACCGCTTCGCCAACATGGCGCGCTACTCTCCGGTGCTGCCGCTGATCGGCGGCGGACAGAACAAGTTCCAGCCGGTCTATGTCGGCGATGTCGCCGAAGCGGTGGCGCGCTCCGTCGACGGCAATGTCAGGGGCGGCCAGGTCTATGAGCTTGGCGGCCCGCAGGTGCTGACCTTCAAGGAATGCATGGAAGAGTTGCTGACGGTCATCGAACGCCGCCGTCTCCTGGTGCCGGTGCCGTTCTGGGTGGCGAACATCCAGGCATCGATCCTCCAGCTGCTGCCCAATCCGCTCCTGACCAAGGACCAGGTGCTGCAGTTGCGTGAGCACAATGTCGTCTCGGACGACGCCGTCAAGGCCGCCAGGACGCTTGCCGGGCTGGGCATCCAGCCGCAAGCGATCGCCACCATCCTGCCCAGCTATCTCTGGCGCTTCCGCGCCGCCGGCCAGTTCCAGCAGCGCCGGCCGATCGCCGACCGGTAGAGGATCTAAGTTTGATGCATGTCGTTAACCCAGAACCGCTGCACATTTCTGGGCGGCATGCATTGCTCAGCCCCGGCGCGAGACCTGCATCGGCAGGCCGCCCTGCGGCTGCGTGGTGAGCTTCTGAACCGGCCATGGCTTGGTGTCGGAGGTGACGTCGAAGCGGAAGCGCGACAACAGGATCGCTAAAGCGATGATCGCCTCCTGCATGGCGAAGCTGGCGCCTATGCACACGCGCGGGCCGGCGCCGAAGGGCAGGTACTGAAAGCGGTCGATCTTGTCGCGGTTTTCCGGGTGGAAACGCTCCGGCATGAAGGCGTTCGGCCTGTCCCAGAGTTTTCTGTGGCGGTGCACGACCCAGGGCATCACCAGCACGGCGGCGTATTTCGGAATGTAGAGGCCGTTCCAGGTCTCCGGCTCGATCGGCTCGCGGTTGATCGAAGGCGCCGGCGGATAGAGCCTAAGCGCCTCCTCGAAGGCCGCGCGGGTGAGCGGCATGGCGTCCAGCCACTTGGTCGGATCGGGCTCGCGCGCCAGCACGGCGTCGATCTCCTGCTCGACCCTGTCGCGTTCCCAGGGCGCCTCAGCCAGGCAATAGATCGTCCAGCCCAGCGCCCGCGCCGTCGTCTCGTGGCCGGCGCCGATGAAGGTGATGATGTTGTCCTCGACTTCGGCGCGGGTCAGCCCGTCCGGTCCCTCGGCCCGAAGCAGCAGGGTGAGGAAATCCTGCGGCACGCCACCCGGATCGCGCTTCATCCGTTCTTCGCGCATCTTCACCGTGCCGGCGACGATCTTGCGGAAATAGGCCATGGTCTTGCGGCCGCGGATGCGGGTGAGGCGCGGCAGCCATTCCGGAGCACGTAACAGGTCGAGCGGGTCTACGCGGCCCATGGTCTCGAACAGGCGGTCGATCTCCTTGGCGAAGCTGCCCGGCTCGCCGGCGATCTCGCCGGAAAACAGCGTCTCGGCCAGGATGTCATAGGTGAGCAGGGTCATGTCATGCGCGACATCGGTCATGCCGCCCGCTTCATAGCGGGTGACGAATTCCAGCGTGCGCTTCAGCATCGGGTCGGCGAAACCGAAGATATGGCGCGGCGTGAACACCGGCGCCATCGCCTTGCGCGAACGCTTCCAGACCTCGCCCTCGGCGGTCAGCAGCCCGTCGCGCAGGATCGGCCGCAGGATCAACTGGCGCACCGTCGCCATCTTGTAGTTTTTGGCGTTGTCGATCAGCACATGGCGGATGAGGCCGGGATCGTTGGCGACGATCAGGTGTCCGCCGACGCCATTGGCCGAAACCCACGGCTCGTTGTAGGTGTGCTCGCCCCACAATTCGAGCGGGTTGCGGTAGACGATGCGCATCATCTCCAGCGTCGAAGGCGGCTCAGTGCGCGGCTTGGGCGCCGGCGGCACGAAGGGGGCGGGCTTGGTGTCCATGAAGATGCTCCGCTGACAGCGGTGAATGTAGTGCCCGACAAGGCCGGCGTCCATGTGACCGGACGGCAGCGCACTGTCGAGCCATCTCGCCGGAATGTGACCGACATCAGCCAATAGCTGCTTGTTGCCGGCGGTGGCCTGCGATAGTCACCAATGGATACCGCCAAGCAAGGAGCTCTCCCGTGAAGCATCGTCTGAACATCATCATCGGCAGCACGCGGCCGGGACGCGCCGGTCCAATCTTCGGCGAATGGCTGGAAGGATTCACGCGCGAGCACGACAAGTT
>NZ_RZRY01000032.1:0-23274 GCF_003998035.1 Mesorhizobium sp. M2A.F.Ca.ET.039.01.1.1
GAGGTCCTGCAGCGTGGCGCATGGCTCGAGTCGCTGCTCGTGGCCCCGCTGCAGCGGTACAGGTCCCCCACCGCCCCACCATCTCGCCCGCCCTGCACCTCGGATAGCGATCATTCACCGTTTGTTCATTATGATAGCGCACGATCATAACTGGACATGCTGGTAGCTCGTACATGCCTGAAGGCCCTGCGCGCCGACCCAGCGCCGGGGCCTTTTTACTTCCGCAAAATCGATTCCAGCAACGCGGGCACTTCGCAGGATGTCGGAATCCCGCGCTTGCGATGATACGCCGTACAGCGAATTGCGCGAGTCAAACGAATTTGGGTTTCTCAAATATAGAATCGTCGATACCGATCCTGATGGATCGAGCCTCGACGACGAAGTCAACCATCTTCAAACGGAATTATTCAACATTGCCGAGAGCTCCCGGTGTGCCGTCGAAGCCGACATTGGGGAGGTCAGCGGTCACCAACGATCATGGTGATCGCCAGCATCTTTCGTATTCACATAACCGTCGGCCTTGTACTTTCCCGAGGCCATGACATGAGTGGGTCTTCCAAGCACCGATTTGGCCCGGTAGGATTTGCAGGGGGCGCGGACAAGCGGATGAACAAACGGAATGATGCCGGAAAACTGCGCGCGCCTGCTGGGATTTAGCCGACCGTCGATAGGAACATAGCCCTGGTCGACGGCTTTCTGAAGGGCAAGAGTTTCGCCGACCTGGCTCAGGAACATGGCTTGTCGACAACGAGGGTGCGCCAAATCATCGAGAAGGCCGATCGGCTCGTGGGCGGCGCATTCAGACCAAGACTGAAACGTCCAACGCCTCGCCTCGGTCCGATTTCATGGTCGACTATCCCTATGTGTGCAAATGGCCGAGAAGCACCGGCTGGGTAGCGTCACGCCGCATCATTCTTTGCGGAGCTGGAGCGCGCGGGATCGCTGGAGCGGCTGGTGAAAGCGGTTGCCGGGGCGCACAACACGTGAGCTGGCGCCTCGTGTGGCAAAAGGAGAGGGCGAGAGCCCATGGCCTGCAATGAAGCGATCAAGCATTGCGATCGTGGAACCAAGCTAGTCGACCATCCGGACCGCGGCCTTCAATGCCAGCTCGCCTTGGAATCGGCCTTCCAGGAATTGGCTGAGCGCGCAGCGGAATCCGGCTGGACCGAGGAGATAGCCACGCGCTCCTCGAACTCGCCGGCGCGCGCCTCAGGAGCGACTCCGCCAATGACAGACTGAGAGGACGATTAATCGTGCCAGGGCAACGAGAGAGCGGCAGGTTCAAGAAGCTTCGCCTGAACCGATAGGAACGTCGCTGCGCCAATAAAATTGGCGGTGAAGGCTGACCGCGGCCGAGTCGGGCAAGCGAGCGAAGTGCTGAAATAAGGGCGTGAGAATCCAAGACATCGTTTGTAGAGAGCATCGAGCTTCGCGAGATTGTGGTACAGGATCGACCGCAGGTGTTCTCGCAGCGCTCGCAGAACCCGGGATTCTTCCGCGGCACCCGCCAAGGCGAAGAACGGTCAGAGTTGCACGATAACGTTTAAAAGCGAGCCTTCCTCCGAAAGTCTGCGCGCGCAGTTCCACGGTCCGATGCGCTTTCATAGCTATTCCAATCGCCGCGCCCATCCTCTCCCGGATCAGGTCCAGCGGGTCTGCAGTGCATGCGCCCCCAAAGTGGACGCCATTGGGCCGGGTGAACCGGGCTCGATTGCGCGCCGAAGGCCCGTTCCAGGCCCGGAAATCCGGGTCCGTCAGGGCGAGCGCGTGCGGGTCGAGGTAGAGAACGGCCTTGCCGAGAAAACGACCGTGCACTGGCATCGCGTGCGTGTGCCACATGCCATGGATGGCGTGCCTCACCTCACGCAGAAGCCCGCGAAAAGGCAACGGAAGATCTAGCATTTATGGGGGAAATGTTTTTTCGGAGTGCTTGACCCGCAGGAAGGGCAGGGCATGACTGCCTATCGCCCGACCCGGCCGGCCGCACTCATGACCGGCTGGGCTCGGTTAATCCTGCATGCCGCGCCCATGAGGTTGCGCTCTGTCGGGAGTGCGTCGAGCACAACGACGAGATGTAGTTCACGATCTTTGAAACGCGTGTCAACCATCCAAAGTGTGGATGCCTTTCATCGAAACAAACGATTTCATCAATGTTCTGGAATCCTGCATGGGCAGAACAGAAACCGCCCGAAAGGAGATTTTTCATGCGCTCTACCGGGCAGTGGAGTGCTGGGAAAGGGAGTTGCAACTGACCGGGTCCGACTTCTTCCGAGTCTATGGACAGACTGGGAGACGCGCACGGTGTAGCGGCTCACATCGTCATACTGCACCTACGCCACACACCGGCCGGACCTGATCCGGCTTTATGAGCATTGGGCTTTGTCAGTTGCCCAAGCGTGATGGCTTTCGCGACGCGGCGCGCCTCAGGAACTGAGCCGCGTCCAGGTCGAAACGCGGGAAAGAAAGACAGGAAACAGAATGGCCGATCAATTCGCAACGGACGTCATTGCCCTGATCAAGAAACGCGCCGAGTCGGAGAGCGGTGAGGGAATGCCTACGTCATTCGTCGGCGAGATAACAATCGCCACGGAACTGGACGCGCTCGGGTTTGATTCGCTGGGTTTGGCGGACGTCCTCTGGGATGTGGAGCAGGCCTACGGCATCAAGATCGACATGAACACGGCCGATGCCTGGTCCAATCTCAAGAATGTCGGCGACGTCGTGGAAGCCGTCCGCGGCTTGCTTGCGAAGGAGGCTTGAATGGACAGGCGCGTCGTTATCACCGGAGTGGGCGGCCTGTGCGGACTGGGCACCGACGCCGCCTCTATGTGGAAAGAGATGCGCGAAGGCCGCTCCGCCATCGGCCCGATCGCCAATTCCGAGCTTCATGACCTGGAGGGCATGACCGGCGCTGAGATCAAGGCGCTGCCCCAGCACGACATCAATCGCAAGCAGTTCGTCTCCATGGACCGCTTCAGCTTGCTCGCCGTGCTTGCAGCGCGCGAAGCCATGCGGCAGGCCGGACTTTCCTGGGACGAGGGGAATGCCCATCGCTTCGGCGCGACAGTGGGCGTCGGCGGCTTGGGCTGGGATGTGATGGAGGAAACTTACCGGGCCCTCCTTTTGGACGGCGCGAGGCGAGTTGGCATCCTCGCTGTACCCAAAACGATGCCAAGCGCCGCCGCCGGCCAGGTGAGCTTGAGCCTCGGCTTGCGCGGGCCGGTCTTCGGGGTGACCTCCGCATGTGCCTCGGCCAACCATGCGATCGCCTCGGCGGTGGACCAGATCAAGCTGGGCCGGGCCGACGTAATGGTTTCCGGAGGCAGCGACGCACCCTTCGCATGGGGCGTGCTGAAAGCATGGGAAGCAATGCGCGTGCTTTCACCCGATACCTGCCGGCCCTTCTCCGCCGATAGGAAGGGCCTGGTGCTGGGCGAGGGTGCGGGCATGGCCGTGCTGGAAAGCTACGAGCATGCCACGAGGCGTGGTGCCACAATTCTTGCCGAGATCGCCGGCGTCGGCCTTTCCGCCGATGCCTTCCACATTGCCGCGCCATCTGTCGAGGGGCCAGCGTCGGCGATGCGCGCCTGCCTTGCCGATGCCGGGCTGAATGCCGAGGACGTCGACTACCTCAACGCGCACGGCACCGGTACCAAAAGCAATGATCAGACTGAAACGGCGGCGATCAAGCGTGTGTTTGGAAACCACGCTTATTCGATGTCCATCTCTTCCACCAAGTCCACGCACGCGCATTGCCTCGGCGCAGCGAGCGCGCTTGAAATGATCGCCTGCGTGATGGCAATCCAAGAGGACGTCGTGCCGCCGACCGCCAACTATCGCGAGCCAGATCCCGCTTGCGACCTCGACATCACACCCAATGTGCCGCGCGAGCGCAAGGTGCGCGTCGCCATGAGCAACGCCTTCGCCATGGGCGGTACGAACGCAGTTCTGGCATTCAGGCAGGTGTAGAAGCCATGCAAGACGCCTCATTTGAGGTCACCTGTCGTATCTAGCTGCTTGAGGGGCGGGGCATTGTGATACAGGGAGAGCTGTGGGGTCCCTCCTTCTCGGCCTCGACGATGTGGAAGGAGCCTGTGCGGCGAAACGGGCTAGACGCCCCCAGGCCCAGAACTTGGGCGAAACCAACTCCCACCAAAGGACAGCCGGTTTAGTAGCCGAACAATGAAACCTCGCTCGACGAGCCGCCGTCTCTACTGTCTCCGGCCTCACGCGGTTGAAGCGAACAGCGCAGCAGCTACTGTTCCGCACAACTCGGATGGCAATTGGGACAAGTCCGCACATGTCGTCACGTACGCTGAACGCCGCAGGTACAGCCAAACTGGGGCGGGGCGTTTCTGCCGTTTTGATAGAATTCTATCAAACTGACAATTTTCCTTGCATAAATGCAAGGAGAGCTCGGTTGACTCCCCTCCTTTCTTGTCAAGGATGAGTTTGCAGGCTGCGGTGCGGCAGAAGCCGGACAGAACAGCGACCGGTCGAGTAAAGGCCTGCGCAAACCGCATATTGCGAGCGCCCGCGCGGAGGAAGACGCTCGTCCTGGTGAAAGGCAACGATGCTCAGGCGCCATTGCCATTTGCCGAGGGCGTCCGCGCGCCGAAAATTTCGAAGCAACAAAGGTGAGATCGAGAATGATGATGACGAAATACAACACAGCTCACCGTCCAGTGCAGTTCTACCGGCGGGTGGCGGAGTGGGATGGGCTGCCAAATGGAACGTAAAAAGATCAGCAAGGAGATGCTTGGCGATAGTCAGGCGCTGCGCGAGCTGCGTGAGCACCTTGTCAAGGTGGCCAAGGCGAAGACTACGGTCCTGTTGCGAGGTGAATCCGGAACCGGTAAGGAGCTGGTTGCCAAAGCCATTCACGAGCTCTCGCCTCGCGCCAAGCAGCCCTTCATCAAGGTCAATTGCGCGGCGCTCACCGAGACGCTTCTGGAATCTGACTTGTTCGGTCATGAGAAGGGTGCCTTCACCGACGCGAGCAGTTTGCGCAAGGGGCGCTTTGAGGCTGCCGACAAAGGCACATTGTTTCTGGACGAGATTGGCGAAATATCAGGTTCGTTCCAGGCTAAGCTGCTGCGTGTCCTGCAGGAGCAGGAGTTTGAGCGCGTCGGCAGCAACCACACCATTAAAGTTGATGTTCGCGTGATTGCCGCAACGAACAGGGACTTGGAAACGGCAGTTCAACGCAAGGAGTTCCGGCAAGACCTCTATTATCGCATCAACGTCGTCACTTTACGCGTGCCGGCATTGCGCGAAAGGCGAGGTGATATTCCGCTCTTGGCCGCTCAGTTTCTCAAGAATTTCAATACTGAGAATGATCACACGCTGACCTTCGCTCCCGAAGCGATTGAGGTGCTAATGAACTGCGAATTTCCAGGCAACATCCGAGAGCTCGAAAACTGCGTTCAACGGACGGCAGTTCTGGCGACGGGTCCATCAATCCTCAGAACTGACTTTGCCTGTTACGCGGATCAGTGCTTGGCCGCGGCGCTGTGGAAGAACGGACCGCCGACGTCAGAGAAGTCGACTACGATCCAGCCTTCCGCCGCCTGTGCCGCCCCGCCCGTCGGCGACGGGCAAGCGCCGATAGGCCCTGCCACGAGTCGTGGTAGGGTGCCCGATGCCGATACGGTCATTGCTGCCATGGAAAAGTGTGGCTGGGTGCAGGCAAAGGCGGCGCGCCTGCTCGGTTTGACCCCGCGCCAGATCGGCTACGTGCTGAGAAAACGCGGTATCGAGATCAAGCGTCTCTGAAACAACCCGCCGAGCAAGAGCTGGAGCAGGTCAAGCATTGGTGCTCTGGCGAGCCCATCGGCCAGGCTTACGAAGTGGGTGTGAACAGCGCTGCCAAGATTCCGGCCGTGTGCTTTCTACCACGTAGTCATACTGGGGCTCTGCGACTGACAAACTAAAAAGGAGTAATCCTATGGCTAGTAACTTCGCTCTACACCGCAAGGCAAATCAATTCGACGTGCCTGGATCCAGAAATAATCGATGTATTATTGGTGACACGCCAGCATGCGTAGAGGCGACGCGCAGATCTCCGCTGGCGGGACCTGGTCGATACATTAGCTGATGGCTTACCGCTCGATATCACGCAATCTGAGATGGGCATGAAAGTGAGTTCGACCGCTGGACAGTTGCCGACCTCGTCAGGTATTGGCCCCTGCGACCGGTTGATCTGCGATATCCAAATTCGCGGAAGTTGGTCGAGACGAAACTGTCGCCCCGGCTCGTGACCGACCGCGCGCCCGGCAAGACCGAGTTACAAAGTTGCCGAGGCAGTTTGATGTGCGTTCCTGCATCACTGTACGGGACACGACCTGACGGGAGACTATGATGCGTAGCCAAAAAGAAAAGATGCTCGCAGGCGAGTTTTACAATGCGGCGGATCCGGAGATCCAAGCTGACCTGTTGGCCACCGGGGCTTGGCTCAAGCGGTACAATGATACGCTGGGGCAGACCACGGGGCATTGGCATGAGCTTTTGTCCGAGCGGCTGGGAGAGGTTGGGCGCGGAACGGTCATCCGTCCGCCCTTTTTTTGCGACTACGGATTCAATATCCGCATTGGAGCCAATGCCTACATCAACTTCAACTGCGTTATTCTTGACGTGGTAGAGGTCAAAATCGGGCAAGGAACGGCAATTGGGCCTGCTGTGCAGATTTATACCGCCGATCATCCACATGATGCCGAGCAGCGGCAGGCCGGCCTGCAGGTCGGGCGTCCTGTTCACATTGGCAGCCGTGTCTGGATCGGCGGTGGAGCAATCATTCTGCCTGGCGTCACGATTGGTGATAATGCAGTGGTAGGCGCTGGCTGCGTGGTCACACGAGATGTTCCCGCCGGGGCAAAGGTAGTGGGAATTCCTGCTCGCGTGGCCGACCCACATAAACAGGCATAATCAACCTCGTTGACCCTGGAGGTGCATGCGAACTGTCGAAACTGTGCCGAATTTTTGTCGAAGCCATTGAGCGCTGCATATGTTGTCGCGACTCGGGCGCTTCAGTTCTTTTGCCACGGGGGTCACAAGATCATGTGCGTAATGCCGCCGCAACGTGCTCACGTCCCGCAGCAGCGGACCCTTTCACATCGCCCAACGAATTCAGAGCCTACGTTGTGCTGCCACTAGCATTACTACTCACGAATGTATTCCCAACTGAGTTTTCGCCCTTGGAGGCAAGCAGCGACTCACCAGCAATCGCCGGCCATTAATCCTGGCTAGCATCGACCCCGACGAGGCGAGCCGCGGCGTTGCGGATCGGCATGTCGATGACCGTGATTGCGCCTTCGGCAAGGAAACGACGTTCGTTTCTGGTCAGCGTAGCCGAATCGATCACCGCAAAATGTGGGCCAGTGGAGCGCTTCATCAGCTGTCTGGCATATGTGCGCAGCATCTGATCGTTGAAGCGGCAGCCCACGAAGAAAAAACCCCGGTTGACGCGCCGTTGCTTCACCGCGTCCGGGATCGGCGTCTGGATATCAATTTCGGTTAGGACTTCGACGTAATCGGAATCAGCCACGAGGAAGTTTGCCGCCGGCCTGACGCTGCCGTGCGGCGCATAGAGCACCGTCCTAGCCACTTGTTCGGCCTCGAGTTCTGTTCCTGACAAATCGTAAGTTCTCGTCCAGATGTTACCGATTCCGGTCGCGCGCGTCGTTCCTTGTATCTCGACAACGTCTGTTTGGCCGGCCTCTGCAAGGGCTGCTCGCATGGCGCCATCGTACCAGCTGTCGATGATGACAGACAGTTGAAGGGTTGCGAGCCAGGCGTGAAGAACGGTCGGCTCGGCGGGGGCTGCGAATATCTCCGCCATCCACGCTTGGAGAGTCCGACGATGTCGGCGCTGCTCGATAAACTGCGCGACCGACCACATATTGGTGCGAATCCTGGAAGGGGCAGGCGCCCGCTTGTTGAGGGCCGCGGCGACATCTTCAGGGGTGCAAGGTACAGGTGATTCCGGTGGGTTAAGCTGCAGAAGACCAGGACCGAGATAGGGGATCACTCGATCGGCCTTGAGAGCGCCGTTCAGCAGGTCAATCAGTTTTTTGGCAAAACTGCCCCGGACGACGACGAGATGGTCCCAGCTCAGCATCGTGTTCATACGCGTTTCCTCTCCGCCACTGAACCCACCGGCATCAGGCCCCGTCGGAAATCTTCATCGCCTCGACGGTGATCGGCAAACGCGTGTCGCGCGGAAGGTCGGGCAGCATGAGCCGCCAACCGTTCCTGAGCGTCACGGTCCCGCCCCATAAGTCAGCGTTCTCAATCTCGGTGATCGGCTCTTCGAGATCCTTCTTGGGGACATAAGCCGACAAGCCAGTAGCGGTCCTGCGAATCATTACTTTCATCCGGCTGTTCCCCCGTTGGAAATGCCTTCAGCTCCGCAGGGAACCTCGACTTTGTCGAGGCTAATGAGTTCGCGCGCTCGCATGCCGACGACCGTGCCACGATCGATCCATTCGACCGCATAGATGAAGAATTGCTGGAGAAAGGTTCCAATGTCGCGCACGTAGCCTTCGTCGCCCTTCCGCACGAGGTTTTCGCCGATCTCCTTGCCGGGATAGGTGCCGTCGTTTTTTATGTGGCGTATCGCACGGACCCGCTCACCCTGCATGAACCGTGGCGGTCTGCCGATTTCGACCTCCTGTTCGCGTCTGGACCACATGCTGTCCATTCCTTTCTCGAGGCTTTTGTTGTGGTCGCGGGTTGCAGGCGTCGTCGTGCGGCGAACCCGACCGTTTCGGTAGGAATCAAGCGGGAACGCAGGTTTTCGGTACCGGACAGACCGACACGCATTGCTGCGTATCGAAGGCCTCCTTGCATTCGGTGCACTTGTTTGGATCGATCACATAGGCGTCGCCCTTGAACTTGATCGCTTCCGAAGGACATTCGAACTCGCAGGCCCCGCATTGGGTACATTGGGATGCGATGATCTTTAAAGCCATTCTAACTCCTGGTTATCGGACGAGACGGCTCAGGCCGTCGCCGCTAGTGGTCTGATCCCAAACTCTGCCGCGTAAAGTGCGCTGACTGCGGTCTCGATGTAGTCATGGCCATAGGCGTCGGTTACGCGCAGTCCAGCTCGCGAGAGTTGTTCCTTCGGGCGATTTCCGATCTTGGCGCATAGCACTATGTGTATGCCTTCGAGCGCTGCGATGACGCCCTCGAGGATGGCGTCTTCGCCCCCGCCTCCGAGGCAATACCGCTCGACCTTCCGATGCCCGACCAAGCTGATCCCTCTAGGCGAGACTTCATAAACCTGGAATTCCTTCGCGTGGCCGAAGTGTTCGTTGACCCGTCCACCTCCCTTAGTGGCCACCGCAACCAGAAGCGACTTTTCGGAGTCTGTTGCCTTGACCATACCGATGGCCTCGCTCCTCGCCGCCTCATGATCACGGCGCTCGTGTGCGACCACCTGCCGATAGGCCTGACGCTTGCCAGCATCGTAGGCGACATCGTCGGGAATCCCGTCCAGCGTGAATTCCTGGCCACGATCTTCACCGAGCAGGCCGACAGCATCTGCCCGGCACTGCCGGCAGTGGCGCATCAACTTGGCGCCACCTTCAAGTCGATCCTGAAGAGCCATCATCTCCATTGCCGTTGGGCCGCGCTGCCCGATGAGTCCGTAGTGGGTACCGTGCGCCGGGTCCGAAATCAGAGGCATCACGTTGTGCAGAAACGCGCCCCGCTCCCTGACCATTTTGTTCACCTCAAACAGGTGCTGGTCGTTCACTCCAGGAATCATCACCGAGTTGATTTTGGTGAGGATGCCGCGCGCGCTCAGCATCTCCAGGCCCAGCATCTGCCGCGCGTGCAAGATTCGAGCGGCTTCGATGCCGAAGTAGCGGCGATTTTCATAAAAGATCCATGGATAGATCTTCGCGCCGACTTCCGGGTCGACCATGTTGATGGTGACCGTCACGTGATCAACATTCATTTCGGCAAGCTCGGCGACATGGTCCGGCAGCACGAGCCCATTAGTGGAGACGCACAGCTTTATGTCGGGGATTTCCCTGATGACGCGGTCGAGCGTTGCCTTCGTTTTCTCCCAATCGTAACAGGCATCCCCCGGCCCAGCGATGCCAAGAACCGAAAGCTGCGGAACTTTGTTGGCAACGGCGATGACCTTGCGTAGCGCTTGGTCGGGCGTCAACTTCTCAGACACAACACCAGGCCGGCTCTCGTTGGCGCAATCGTATTTGCGATTGCAATAGTTGCACTGGACATTGCAAGCCGGCGCGACCGCCACATGCATACGCGCGAAATAATGATGCGCTTCCTCCGAAAAGCAGGGGTGATCCTTGATCCTTTCCCAAATAGCCGGATCCCCTTCGCCCGGGCTGGTCGGCGACGAGCCGTAGGAGGACGATGCGCAGCCACCGGATTTCGCGGCTGCCAGAAAACCCTCGGATGTCGTGCTAGTCGGCCCCTCAATCGAAACTGTCGGTGAGGACATCAAACGGCTCCGTTGCTGGTAACGTCGCGGTTCAAGGTGCAAGAGCCATACCAACTGAAAAAAGCGGCTTCAGTTCACTATTCGGGTCGATATCGCATTGTGTCAGGCCGGCGCGACACAATTTTGTCCTGCTTGCGACAGTGCAAGTCCAAATCCGTTCAGAAGCACGAAGCACTCCTTGTCGCGCACAGGGCGCGCAAGACCACTGGCCTGACGATTGGCTCATCAGGCTCTTAGAATTTCCTTCACCTCGATACTATGCCGGCGTATCGCCTAGCCGACTTGTCGCAGCTTGAGGCCGAGAATTCGAGCCGCATTAGCCTGAACCCAGCCGGCCTTCTCCATTGTGTCGATCAGCCGTCACGCTCCGTCCGCCGCGGTCTCAGCCCCCGTCCGGCCGTATCGTTAGAATCGCAAGTGGCTATCTCGTGTTCAGGGGGCGCCGATGCGCCGAACCGGCATCGTGCTGGCCCGTGAGAGCTCGTCGATGACATTGCCACGTTCCGAAAGATTGGTTCCTTCCAGAGGAGAACGCCAAGCACGCAGTTCTCCGGCTCGGACGTTGCCGGGGAAATAGCATTGCGAGATCAGCTCAACTGCCGACGGCGCAAAGCCATGGTTCTCCATATTTCAAGGGTAAGCGCTGTGTCCTTCCAGGAGGACCCGCGATCTGTGGGCCTGCCGATTCTGAGGTGGATCGGAGATCGGCTTGTGTCTGAACTTGAACTTACGATTGACCCTGAGCGGCAGCCTCGGCGTTTTCGAGGGTGATCAACGGCGCTGTTGGTCGGCGGCATTGGTCGATGGACGACAAGGCACGGAGTCATTCCGAGACCCTGGAGCCGACGCGGTGATCTCGGAGGTTGCCCGGCGCTACGGGCTGCGGCCGCGGCGGAACGCTCGCAAGCTTGCGACGTCGGCAGGACAGGCCACTCCCGCCTAGTGGTTTCGGTGGCGCCACCGGAACGACCCGTTGGGCCTATCCGTGCACCAGAGCTCAAGGCCACGGCCTGAGAATCGGCCGCCGCTCACCCTACTTGGTTCCTCAGCCGACTGCGCTAAGAAGGAGAGCAACTTCCGTCGGCGCGAGGATCATTGCGTCGTGGCCAGTGGCGAGTTCCTGCCACGCCCAGCCATCCTGCTTCGCGACCCATTCTCGCGCTCCCGCCATCGGCGGGTGGAGTGGATTAGTGCAGACGACATAGGTTCGGGGTCTGCCGTTGCCGAGCGGGTGCTCGAGCTTAAGTCCGCTTTCGTAGGTGCCTGCCGGATGCGGTGTTATCCGGCGCCGCACCCAGTCCGTGAGCGAGTGTCCCTCGGGAATGCCGAATGCTGTTGGCGGCGGAGTCGGCATGAAGATACCCCGTCCTTCCTCCGCAACCAATTTTCGACGGGCCGCGACGATGTCGGGGGGCATGGTGCTGAATACACTTTGACCGCTCTCGACGATGGCGCTGTCGAGATAAACGAGATGGCTGATATGGTCGGGTATCCGGTCGGCGGCGCCGGTGATGCTGATGCCGCCTAGACTGTGACCGACAAGGATCACATCGCTCAGCTCTTCCGTCACAATGTGGTTGACGATGTCGGTCACGAATGTGTCGGGCGTGATGTCCTTGCACAGCAAACGTGCGCGTTCGCCGACACCTGGTCGGCGTGGTCACGTGGCATCCCATCTTGCGAAGATTGGCAGCCACGTCCCGCCAACACCATCCGCCATGCCAGGCACCATGCACTAGCACATACGTCTTTGCCATGGGTTGTGCCGTTCCACTTGCTCACCGGCCGTTGTGGCTGCCATCCGGCACGATGGCCGGGCGTTGTCCCAAAGGGGCTCGACCACGTGACCGGTGGTAAGTCCGGCGCACAGGGCAGCGCCGTGGCCTGAGGACACCGCTAACGAGTCAAGGAAATTTGAATTGCGAAAGGCCAATATTCACTAGCTCTTTGCAAGTGGATGGAGAGGCTCATGGTGTGCCGCAGTTGCTCGCTGCCGGCATGCTCTTGGCACGGTCCCGGCTGATCATCCGAACTTGAACAGGACACCAAAGCCGCCGCGCGGATAGTTCCACTCGATGTCGCCGCCTTTCTCGCACAATATCCGGCAGGTGCCGCATTCCATGCAGCCGTCGGCGGTGATCTCGACTTGACCCTTGTCATTCAACTCATAGCATTTCGCCGGACAGACGTAGGTCAACGCAAGCAAGTTCGCGCTTGGCTTGTCGTGCGGTCGCACTATAATATGGGGGCGGCCGGAATCGACCAGATAGCGGTTCTGGTAAAGTTTGTCCTCGACACGAACCTTCGTCACTGCGATCGTCATCTTGTACCCTCTTCAGCGCCATGCCAATGCCAGGCGGACCGCGTCGCTGACCAACCCCCAGCGCGAGCGCGCGTTGATGAAGGCGGCCGTGGTGTTCTTTTCCTTCTCGATCTTCGGCGTGCCGTCGACACGCATGAAGTTCTGAGCGGCATGCGACATCAGCCGCGGATAGCTGTCAAAAAAGTTGCTGGAATTGGTGTGGAGCAAGGCTGGCATGTCCTTGTATTTCTTAAGATCCTTGATCACAAAGGAGTCATCCAGCATCGTCTTGTAGAGCGCAAGGTTCGCTTTGGTCATAGGACCGTTGCGGCTTTTGACTTTGATGATCGCCTCAGCCGCGACACGACCCGAGGTCATGGCAAGGTTCGAACCCTCACGGTGAATGGCATTGTTCAGTTGCGCTGCGTCGCCGACGATGACCCAACCGTCGCCGAAGAGCTGCGGAATGGCCTTGTAACCACCTTCGGGGATAAGATGGGCGGCATATTCTTTCACCTCCGAGCCAGCGATCAGCGGCCGGATCGAAGGATGGTTTTTCATCGCATCCAGGAGGGCGGACGGGCTCTCCATCGTCGCGGCGAAATCCGAGACCAGGCAGCCGATGCCGAGTGATATCGACTCCTTGTTGGTGTAAAGGAAGCCGAGCCCGGCCATGCTGCGAGAGATCGTGCCCACGGCCTCGATTACGCAGCCTTCATCGCCCTTGACCCCGAACCGCTGGCCAATGACCTCTTCGGGCAAGAAATGCATTTCCTTGACGGCAAGCGCCACGGTCTCCGGCTTCGGCATCTCGCGCAGGCCTGCGCGAGTGCCAAGCAATCCCGACACCCCTTCTGCGAGAACGACCACATTCGCGAAGACCACTCCGCCAGCCCGGTCTGTGCGGACGCCGATCACCTTGCCATTGCCATCACGGACGAGTTCCGTCGCGGTCGTCTCACACAGGACCGTCGCGCCAGCCTCGCGCACCTTGCGGGAAAACCATTTGTCGAACTGGGCGCGAATGATCGTGTAGCGGTTGGGTTTCGCCTCATTGAAGTCGTCCGACCGGTAATGAATTCCGGTGTGAGACGTGTCGTCCAACACCCAAAGTCGCTGTTCGACCAGGTGCCGCTCGAGGGGCGCATCATCCCGGAAGTCCGGGATGATCTTCTCCAGCATGTTCGCGTACATTATGGCACCCTGGACGTTCTTAGAGCCCGGATATTCCCCGCGCTCCAACTGCAGTACCTTCAGCCCCTGGCTTGCCAAAGTGTAAGCAGCTGCGTTTCCAGACATGCCGGCTCCGACCACTATGGCATCGAATTGTTCAATCATGTCCTCTCCCTCAACTCGCAAGCTTGTCTCGACTGTGCGGCGACAGCCGCCGGGTGAAGGCTTCCGTCAGTGCGGGCAGGAAGCGGATTGCATCCGTGACGATCCCGAGGTGGGCGAACTCGAAAATCGGCGCGTTCGGATCGGTGTTGATCGCGACGATGAGATCGGCCCCCTCGACCCCAACTCGGTGCTGGATGGCGCCGGAAATTCCGGCCGCGATGTAAAGCTTCGGTCGAATGGTCTTGCCAGTTTGTCCAATCTGTCGATCAGCCGGCATCCAGCCCTTCTGGACCAAGGGGCGCGAACAGCCATGCTCGGCGCCGATCGCTCGGGCAAGATTCTTCACAAGCTGAAGGTTCTCCGCCGCTCCGAGACCGAGGCCTCCCGCAACCACGACATCCGCATAGGCAAGATTTGCCATTGCCGACTGGTTATCCGGTAGGAAGCCGAGGACTTTGGTGACGATATCGTCCTCAACGAGCGACAGCTTGTGCCGCATGACACGCCCGACCGGCTTATCCACCCGTTGCGGCATAGGCATGACCCTTGGTCGCACCGTCGCCATTTGCGGCCGGTAATTTAGTGTATAGATCGTACACAACAATGAGCCACCAAAAGTCGGACGGGTCGCGGCGAGTGAACCGTCGGAATCTACATCAAGTTCGGTGCAGTCGGCCGTGAGCCCCGTCTGCAGGGTCGTCGCTACCGAGCCTGCAAGATCCCTGCCCAGTGTGGTCGCGCCGAGAAGGAGGATTTCGGGTTTATGGGTATTGACCAGATCCGTGAGCGCCTTGGCGAACGGCTCGTTCCGGTAGTCGGCGAGCGGCGGCGCATCGACGATGTAGACAAGATCCGCCCCGTAAGCGAAGGCCTCGGCAACAGCGTCCTCGACCATCTCGCCCGGCGGTCCCAGCACGACGCCCGCGAGCTGGACTTCAAGCTTGTCGGCCAATTTGCGGCCTTCGCCCAGCAGTTCGAATGATACAGGATGCACATTGCCGCGTTCGAGCTCGAGGAAGACCCACACGTGCCGGTAGTCTTTGAAATGGTCGGGAAGTTCTTTCTTTACACCGGCACGGCCGGGGGCAATGCGAGGGGTGGTTTGGCTTGCGGTCGACATTTTCTGCTCCTGGCCGTCACGTGCCGCTGTTGAAGGCCAGCTCATGTTCCAGCGCCGGCCGGCGGGTTAAGATATCGGCGATGAGTTCATCGGCTATGTCCTGCAAGCCCCTTTCCGCGGTGTCGATCTGCGCCGCCCTTTCTGCCCGTGCGGTGGGGGCGAAAACACGCTTGACGACTGTAGGCGAGCCACGCAGACCGCACCGGGTGAGATCGTCAATGCCGGCGTCGGCTGCAGTCCACTTCACGACTTGCCTGCGCGCCGCGCACAGAGCCTGCTGGAGCGAGCCCCGGCGGATTTCGTTGGTGTCTTCCAGCATGGTAATGAGGCAAGGGAGTCTGCTCTTCAGCAACTGGGTGCCGCCTTCGGCGCGACGCGCGACTTCGATCTCTCGCGTATCGAGATCGATGGAGGCAATCTTCGCGACATAGGTAAGTTGCGATAAATCTAGGCGCTTGGCTATGCCCGGTCCGACCTGGGCGGTATCGCCGTCAATCGTCTGCTTGCCGGTGAAGACGATGTCCGGCCTGCCGAAAGTCTCCCCAATTTTTGCGATTGCTTGCGAAAGAGCAAAGGAAGTCGCCAGCGTATCGGATCCGGCAAAATAGCGGTCCGTCAAGAGAACTGCTCGGTCAGCACCGTAACCGAGCGCCTTTCGCAGCGAGTCCTCCGCCATGGGCGGACCCATTGTGAGCACAGTAACCTCGCCACCATGAACGTCGCGCAGTTTGAGCGCTTCTTCGAGGGCGAACAGGTCGTAAGGATTGATGATGGTCGGAACACCCTGACGCATGATCGTGTTCGTCACCGGGTGCACGCGGATCTGTGCCGAATCCGGCACCTGCTTGATGCAGATTACGATATGCATTGGCGGTTTCTCTAAGCTCCCAGTCCGGATTCGTGCTTGGCGGTTCGCCTCATTGCCTGCATCGTTCATGCCAAGTCGTCTTCCTGCCTCTATTCCAGAAGGTGGCTTCGTTTGCTTCCGAGGAGGCGTCATGAGGACTGGATTTGTCGACTTCTCGACATTGTCGCGTCGCAGCCGTGTCGGGCTCATTACTTTCCGAACCGCTTCAGTGCAGAGTCGAGCGGGACGAAGGCGCGGCCAGGTGCGGGACATATGTTTGGATCGTGGTCCCTTAGCACCTTGAACACACGTTGCGTGAGCGGCGAGGAAGTCGCGAAATCTTCGTAGGCGCGTTCCAGCTTGGCGCGCACCCGCGCGGCGATTACCTGGTTAGGCAGACCGGAGAAATCTTCTTCGGCAAGGTATTGGCCCACGCGCTTCATGATATGGAGCCGCGAGACATTCATCACTTTCGGGTCGTAGGAGACGCCAAGGCAGGCGAAGAAGTCCTCCGCGGCCGACAGGCCCTTCAGTCGCGCTAGGATATCGGTGCGATCGATCGGGCGGCTATCAGCGGAGCAGTTCATTGTATTCTCCCGGCGCGTAATTGTGGTGTCGATGCATTGGTGACATTGCTGACGGCGTGCCGACCTCTGGCACGGCGGCTGGGCAAGAGACTTGGCGATCTCAAGCTTTTCTGAAGTGGTGAAGGCGACCCCGAGTTTGACTGCTCTCCATTGCGCAGGGTCGTCACGTTGAGGAAGACCTCACGGCTCGTCGGCTATTGTGCCGCTCGGACCCGGGCCGGAATGAAGCTGTTCTGCACCTCGCCCGCACAGTCCAGCACTGGGAACGGCCCGTAGCTTCTCGGTGATCGCAGGCAGGACCTCAAGCACGCGGTCTACGTCATCTTCGCCGTTGTCACGCGACAAGGAGAAGCGGACTGCCCCACATGCCGCGTTCATAGCGATCAGAACATGGCTCGGTTCCAGTGAGCCAGAGGCACAGGCGGACCCGGCGGAACAGGCGATTCCCAGCCGGCTCAGGACAATTGGAATTGCATCGCCTTCGATACCTTCGAATCCAATGTTTGCAGTGTTTGGCAATCGCTCTTGCGGATCGCCGTTGATGGATGTGTTTGGGATGCGCTGGATGATCCCGTTCTCAAGGCGGTCGCGCAACCATTTTATTCGTTTTGTCTCGTCCATGAATTTCAAGGCGAGTTCGGCCGCCATGCCCAGTCCGACTATGCCGGGTGTGTTTTCAGTGCCTGCACGCCGGTCGCGCTCTTGGTGCCCACCCTTGATCATGGAGGAGAAGCGCACGCCACGTCTTACATAAAGCGCGCCTATCCCCTTTGGACCATGCAGCTTGTGGGCGGAGAGCGACAGCATGTCGATCGCGGTCGATTTCAGCTCAATCGGAAGCCTTCCGACCGCCTGCACTGCATCAGTGTGGAAAAGCGCGCCGACTTCCCTGGCTAGATCGGCAAGCTTAACCACGGGAAAGATCGTACCGGTCTCATTGTTCGCCCACATTATCGAGACGATTGCCACTTGTGGAGTGAGAGCGGTTCTGTAGGCGTCCAGGTCGAGCCGGCCGTGGTGATCGACTGGGATAATGTGCACCTTGACGCCGCGCGTCTTTTCAAGGTGCGCGCACAACTTCAGAACGGCCGGATGTTCAACCGCGGAAGTCACTATTTCCGTTCGGTCGGGCATCACCTCCAGCGCCGAAAGGATGGCTGTACTGTCGCTTTCAGTCCCGCCCGAGGTGAAGATGATCTCGTCCTCGAATCCCGCGCCGATGAGGGCTTGCAACTGTTGCCTCGCCTTTCTCACGGCTTCAGCAACCGATGCGCCATAGGCGTGCATGGACGAATGATTGCCAAATTGCTCCGTAAAGAAAGGCAACATCGCTCCAACGACTGCAGGATCAACCCGCGTCGTTGCGTTGTTGTCGAGATAGACAGGGTTCATGGGAGTGATCCTTCAACTGCTGAAATGATTCAAGGGTAGGCGGGCCATTGAACCTCTGGCGCATATCGTATCTGGTAAGGTGGGCGGCCGGGCGAGCGATGGCTTGGCTGACCGGTCGCTGTCGACATTGCCCTTTGGTGGCGGCATCTGCCGGGAATTCAGCTGTTTCGGGCAATTTTGTTTGCTTGCCCACGGCAACGATCGATGATCGCGATTTGGCGCATCACCGAACGCAATTGTTCCGGGCCGACAGTGCGTGTCGGCCGGTTCCAGAGCGCCGGCGGTGCCGGTTCGACGCAGTATTCCTTGGCGTCGCTATAGTCGAACATAGCCTGTTCCCTCGCAATCATTTGCAGGACTTGCCGCAGCCGCACGTCTCACGCGCATTGGGGTTATCGAAAACAAAGCCGGATGTTTCGAGCCCAGTGACGAAGTCCACGGTCATGCCGGCTGCATGGGGTTGGGAGCCTCTATCCATGAACACCTTGAGCCCATCTCGCTCGATGATCGCATCGCCCTCACGTGAGACGCTCTCCAGGCCCATTGAGTATTGGAAGCCGGCGCAGCCGCCGGCATGGACCATGATGCGAAATCCTTCCGCCGGCTCGCTGGCGCGGTAAAGAGCGGCCTTGATGGCGGCAACAGCGTTGTCGGTGAGCGTAATCATGGCTCGATTTCTCCTCGGTCCGACGTTTTCGCGGATCATCTCGCATGGACCGTGCCAAAGGGAAGACGTGTCAAAAACCGTAGGACATCCCGACGTCTCTTATGCTCGATTGCTGGGGAGACGTCCGACAACCGACACTTACTGTCGGATTTGTCGCGTCCGCGTCACAGGAAGGGCGCCTGAGTTCGCGATGCACTCACGCGTAAAGCAATGAACAGAGCCAAAGATGTTCAGAGCTTGCCGCGGAGCAACTGGCACGATTTTTGTGAAGCCTTCGTTGCGGCGGCAAAATTGCCGGCCGATTCACCTTTGGGTTGCCCTCGCAATCGAAGAACGAAGGAGAGCAATATGATCCATCAGACCCGCCTTGAGTGGGAAAGCAGCACCGCCGGTGGTACCCGAATGCTCGATCGGCCGATTGGCGCCGACCACCCAACAATCGCTCTCTACCGGCGATTGGCCGCTGACCGCCCGGAGACAGGATTCGACTGGCATGTGCCTGACGATCGATCGCGTCCGCCGTGCACACCCCTGAGGCCCGTTTTTCGATCGATCGTCAAAAGAAGAACGGGGCAGGGGTAAAAACATGGATCAGCGCAAGAAGCGGTCGCCCAACGAAATCCGGCGTGCGTGGGAAGTCTGTCCGAACATTCCCGCGCGTGATTTCGCAGCCCAATTGGCCATTTCGGAAGCGGAACTGGTCGCGGCCCATTGCGGTTTCGGCGCGGCACGCATCGACCCGCGCGTCAATCACGTTCTGACGGGCCTCGAATTCGTGGGCGAAGTGACGGCGCTGACCCGCAATCAAGGTGCCGTGCACGAAAAGATTGGCGTCTTCAACAGAGTGATAACCGGCAACAATCACGCCATGGTCCTTGGTGACGAATTCGACCTTCGCGTCTTCCCGCAAGCTTGGAGGTATGGTTTCGCTGTTGAAAGGCGCCATCGCGGCGGAATCCAGCGCAGTTTGCAATTCTTCGACGCCACCGGCGCAGCAGTGCATAAGGTGCATCTCAGGCCGGTCTCCAACCTTCATGCCTATCGAAAGCTGGTGGCCGAGCTCGTATCCGCCAACCAGGAGCCGACCATGTCGCTTAAGGCGAGAGTAGCCGACCTGGGCGCGAGGACTGCGGACTGGGCCGGCACGGTGGACGACCTACGCGAGCACTGGAGCCGGCTGACTGACGTCAACCTTCTAAAGACGCTCAAGCTCAGCCGCTGCCAGGCTTTGCGCATGGTCGGCCAGGATTACGCTTGGCTGCTCGACAATGCCGCAGTTGGCGCCGTGCTCCAGCGTGCGGCCGAAGACGAATTGCCGATCATGTGCTTCGTCGGCAACCGAGGTTCTATCCAGACCCATTCCGGCTTAATCAAGTCGGTCAAGCAGATCGGGCCGTGCATCCATGTGCTGGACGAAACGTTCCGGCTGCATCTCAGGACCCACCAAATCCGTGAGGTTTGGGCCGTGCGCAAGCCGACCAATGACAGTCACGTCACCTCGCTCGAAGCATATGGGTCCGACGGCAAGATCATCATCCAGTTGTTCGGTGCGCGCAAGGAAGGCGAACGCGAGCGCGACGACTGGCGGGTTCTGGCGGAAAACCTGCCTCGTTTCCCCGACAGCTACATGAGAAAAGACCGATCGTCGTCGGTGGGACGCCGGCGCCCATCTGCCTCCGCAGCCAGTAGCCGGGCATTGAAGCCGAGACCGGGGACACGATGACGCAATAAGCGCGCTGTATTATCGCAACGCGATGAGCAGGAAGCAATTTGGCGCTGCCCCATCGACCGCATGGTTACGACGAAGCCGCGGCCTTTGGGCCGAGCTCAGAGGTGGCAATAGCGTGAACGCCGCCGACCGTCACTCCCCACCAGGCGGTCAGGTTTTGCGGTTCGGGCCGAGCAAAAATACTGTCAAGACAGCGAGGAACGTGGCAACCGCGCTGTAGACAAAGACACTGGCAATACCCGTGTGATCCACCAATAGGCCACCGAAAGTTGTGCCGGCTGCGATGGCCACTTGGAAGGTTATGACCATCAGTACACCAGCGCTCTCGGCCTGTTTCGGAGCGGCGCGTAGCACCATCCATGTCTGCAATCCGACCGGGACCGCGCCAAAAGCAAAGCCCCATACGGCAACTGCAATTGCCGAGGTCAAGGCCGATGCTCCCATAGTCAGGAGCGAGACAGCGGCTACGGCAATGAGCAGGGGCGGCAGGGCCGCGACCGCCTTGAGACTGTGTTTGGTGAGGAATGCGCCGGCTAAATTGCCGAAGACGCCGGCCGTGCCAAAAGCAAGGAACACGAGCGGGATTGACTTCTTTTCGAGCGCAGGAACGCTCTCGAGAAAGGCGCGGATGTAGGCGAAGCTGGCAAAATGGCCGGAAGCGACCAATAGCACGACTAGCACCGCAACCTTCATCGCCGGATTCTTCGCGACATCCAGCGGACTGCGGAATCTGCGCACTTCGATCGGAGGCAGTGGCGGAATGGTTACGAGTTGCACGAGCAGCGCAACGGCACTCACGATTGCGGCGACCTTGAACGAGGCTCGCCATCCCCAAATGTCACCGACATAAGCGCCGATTGGAGCCGCGCAGACGGAGGCGACAGAAACGCCGGTGAGGATGATCGACATGGCGCGCGGCATGAGGTGACTTGGAACCAGCCGCATCGCCAACGCTGCCGAAATAGACCAAAAACCACCAAGCGATATGCCAAGGACGACGCGTGCCGCCAGCAAAACCGGCAGCGACCCCGCAACCTCTGCCAGAACGTTCGACAGGATCAGCAGGAGCGTCATCGCCCAGATGACGACCCTGCGGTCCAGACGCTTTGTCACGATGGCGATTATCGGTGCCGAGATCGCCGCGACGATTGCGGTCGCTGTTAGCGCCTGTCCAGCCGTGCCCGTGGTGATACGGAGATCATGCGCGAGCGGTGTCAGAACGCTGGCGGGCAGAAACTCTGCCGTCACAAGCCCGAAGGTGCCGAAGGAAAGCGAAATGATGGCACCCCATGCAGGGCCAGAACGTTGATAGGGACTTTCTGGGTCAAGCCGATCTCGGTCGAACAAAGCCGCGTCCACTAAATCTGTCGCCGATTCGGTCATGAATGAGTTCTCCGGCTAGGAGCTGTTGCAGCAGGGGTGGCTACATCGCCGGGGATCAAAGCCGCGAGACCTTCCGGCGGCGGCCAGTCGGCATCAGTCGAGGCCTCGGCGCCCGACGCATCCGAGGCCTCATCGGAGGGCCGACGGACCCAACCGTCGACAATGCGGGAGAGTTCTCGGCGCGGTCGCATCGATCGCATTCGTCGAAGTGCGGTCTGTTCACTGCGAACCAAGCAAGCCGAACGCGGTGTCCTCGATCGAGGCCTTGATGGGGGGATGATCGACGATCTCTATATTGCTTTGAAGCAGGAAGTTCCGTCGCCATATGTGGTTATCCTGGCAGCCAGAATTGAGCGGTTGTCGCAAGCACCAAGGCGGTCGCAATGAGTGCAACGAGGCGGAAGTCTGATCGATGGCTGCGGTTCGATGGCCGCGCGATCGACAAAATTGAGGTGATGAGTTATCCCTTTTGAAGCCGTTGCTCCCAATTCTGGGATAAGGTAATTGCAGGCGGTCCCAGCAACGTCGGGCGGCCTTTTTGGTGATCGAATTCATGGGACGACACTCTCGGTCCGTGACGCATCTGCGAATGACTCCGCAAGTTCCGTGCCATCAACGACAAATCTGGCTCTGCTGAGCGGGTGGTGGAGGCACGAGCGTGGGCTATCCCAAGAGCTTGCCGCAAGGTTGTTCGAAGTTGAGGTGCCGGATAGACCGCAAATATGTCGGGCGGCCTGGGGTTGGCCAACACGAAGATGCGCAAGTTCAAAAGGACGAGCTGAACCCTTGCCGATATCCATCCGAGGCTGATCTGGAGAAGGTCAAGAACTGCGTCTTGAAGGCTTCCGCCGCACCGGCAAATGCTAAGCCAAGGTGCTGGGCAAGATGGACAGGGCCATCCAACCCGTCGACTGGACGCTCATTAATGGCGTCGGTGTGGCTCTGTAGCTGGCGAGAAAAACGCCCTGCTGAAAGACAAAAGCTCGTGTGGCCGGCTCTGAAGGACGGCCAGTGAGGCAGGCGAGGAGAGGCTATAGCCCATTCGTGTAGACTGATCTTGTCCCACGGAGGCGGCTAACCACCCCGCCAGACATCATCGAGGGGAGCGCCACTAGGCTTACCCCAAGTGTTGGTCATTTCCACCTGGGTGACCTCGGCCAAGTCACCAAGCCGCTTAGAGCAAGCTTTCGAACTGGATGCTCCCCGGGCACATGATCGGCTAGCTGTGAGCTTTCGGGAGGTTGTCCATTCGGACCGGACCGAGGAGACTGGAGTTACCACGCTTCAGCATCCATCGGAGGATCCGAATGAACATCCATAAGAATGCCCGTCTCACACCGCTGCGTCGAGAGGAGATGGCGCTGTCGGTGATAGAAGGCGCTTTCTCCAAAGCCCATGCGGCGCGTGTCTACGGCGTGTCGGCCAAGAT